>JBQGOU010000283.1:0-4497 GCA_052086865.1 Cellulomonadaceae bacterium | reverse complement strand
GGTCCACCGGGTCCACCGGGTCCACCGGGTCCACCGGGTCCACCGGGTCCACCGGGTCCACCGGGTCCACCGGACCGACCGCAGTGCCGTTGACCAGCAGTACGCCGTCGGCACGCACCTCGACGTCGGCGGCCATGGCCGCAGCCAGGTCGAGACGCTGCCAGCTCGCCTCGCCCAGCGCCGTCTTGTCGAGAGCGAAACCCGAGTCCAGCGCCGTCGCGGCGAGCACAAGCTCGCGCTGCGCGTCGGTCAGCGCGGGGAACACGTTCAGCAACAGGTCCGACGCGCCGTCGGGCACGACGAGGTCCTGGCCGCCGGGCCGCACCCGCTCGAAGCCGTAGGTCAGTCGATCGGTGTACACCGTCACGTCGACATCACTCGCGACGCGTGCGGTGCTGTTCCCCAGGCAGTCCCCCACGGTCGGCGTACCGCAACGCTCGCTGAGCACCGCCCGGAGCTCCGCCTCGGCAAGCTCGAGGAGCTGGCGGAACTCGGGGTCGCTCCAGCGCTGCTGAGCGATCCGCTGGCCGACCATCCGCGATCCCATGACGTCGAGCGGGTAGTGGTACGCCAGCACGATCCGGTGGTTGGCATAGTCGGACGAGCGCAGCATCATCTGCGGCGCAACCTCCGGCAGCAGCGTCGCCAGGATGGTCCCCTGGGCATACCCGTGGTTGGTGTGACCGCTGGGGAACGAGCCGTTGCCGGCGAGGCCGCCGTAGTTGCCCGCGCTGTCCACCTGGACCAAACGACCGCCGTCGATGTCGAATCCGAGCCGGACGTAGGGTCGCTTGTAGTCGAACGCCGCCTTGGCCGGCTCGTGGTCGCCGATGTTCGCCTCGATGCGCCCGCTGAGCAACGCTCGGGTCTTGGGCAGGTCACCTGCCTCCAGCGCCTGTGCGTAGAGCGGCCCGAGAGTGTCGCCGAGGCCGTCGGCCATCGTCACATAGGCGGAGTTGTGCGCGTCCACCAGGGCCTTCGCCCGCACGGCGTCGCTCGCCCCCCGGTTCGTCTCGACCACCACGTGGTCGTTCGCCGCCACCAGGTCTGCACCGCTCGCGAGCACGGAGTTGGGGGCGAGGGCCTGCGGGTGATCGGCGAGCAGCACGTCGAAGTCGTCGAGCATGTCGACCAGATAGTCCTGGCCGTCCGCTCCCACCGGACGAGTGTCCGAGGGATAGCGGTTCGCCAGGTCATCCGAGGTGAACGGCAGCGACAGGTAGCTGGGTGTCGCCACGAGGGCGGGCAGCCGGAAGTACGCGTCCGAGCTCGTGTCGTTGCACTGGTGGATCTCCACCGCCACGATGTTCTCCCCGGGCACGAGCAACGCCGCGGGCACGAAGAACGGACGGCTGACCGGGTCGCCCTCACCGCCGCGCTCCTGGTAGTCGAGGTTCCCCCGGATCGGGGCGTCGCCCCACCCGGTTAGCCGCGTGCCGTTGACGTACACCGTGGCCGAGTCGTCGAAGGTCACCTGGCCGAGGTATCCGCCGGTCACGGCGAGCTCGGCTTCGCTCAGCGTCACCGTGGAGCGGAAGAAGTAGGCGGGGACCACCGGGTTGCGCTCACCGTCCACGTAGTACTGCAGCGCAGTGTCCACAGGGTTGCTGCCGCCGATCGAGACTCCCGGGCGCAGCGCGGCGAATCCGCCCGCACCCTCGGCCCACGCGGCGTCGTCGTAGCCCGCACGGGTCCACAGCGTCCGGTCCGTGTCTCCCCCCGCGGGATCGGTGCCTGCATCCCAGTAGCGCCAGGTCGCGGCACCGTCGAGTGCCGCCGAGGAGATCGTCACGTCGTCCACGTCCCCGGTCAGCTCGACACCTGCCCCCGCCCCCGGGTGGTCGAGGTGGAGCAGCACCGAGGTGACGGTGGACCCGGCCAGATCACCCAGGTCGATGGCGACCTGCTGCCACGCCCCCGGGCGCAGCACCGCACCGTGCGCCGCGGCGGTGATCGCGCGTCCATCGAGGTCGCGGCGGGCATGATCGGCACTGAGCCGCAGCCGCTCCCCGCCGGGTGTCGTGTACTCCAGGTCCAGCGCGACGTGCGCCGAGGCCGCGTCGTCGGGACGAACCCGGTAGGTGAGCACCGTGTCCGATCCGATCAGCGCGTCGACGTCCTCGTGCAGCACGACAGCGCCGGAGGCGGGCCCGTCCTCCCGCACGGTTGCGGCGTAGCGCAGGGCATTGCCGCCGTGCACCGCTCCGGCGGTCGCACGGGTCCACACGCCGATCGCCGCCTCGTCGGTACTCGGGGCGCTGCCCAGAAGCGTCCAGTCCGACAGCTGCAGCCGGTCGTTGCGCGAGCCGTCGGAGTGGTCCCCGCGGTTGGCGGTGATGCGCAGCTGGTAGTAGCGGAAGGCCTGCGGTGCGGCGACGGCGAACTCCCGCACCTGGTGCCGCTGGTCGAAGCGTTCGCCCGTGCGCGCGTCGAGGGCCGTCCACGAGGCGTGGTCGGCGTCCTGCGCCGCGCCGTCATCATCGCTGCCCAGCAGCGTCCACGTTGCGGGGTCACGCTCCGCGGCATCGTTGCCCGAGGCGAGCTGGTAGGCCGTCACGACCGCCGCTTCGGACAGCGCGTACAACACCCACGTGCTGGTCGAGCCCGCCTGCGCGCTGCCGCGACCGGCGTACCACTTGGTCTGGGGGTCTCGGTCGGCCACGAACCGGACCGACTCGTGCGTGCTGCTCGCGTTGTCGAAGTTCGAGGTCACCGTCGTCACGAGGTCGTGCGCCTCGGCGCCGCGCGCGCCGAGGTTGACGGGCGAGGGGCCCGGCGCTCCGCTGAGCGCGGGCTGCTCGGACTCGTACCACGCCGCCCAAGGCGCGTCCGGCCCGGTGACAGGCGCGGCCGAGGCAGGTGCGGAGGCAACGAGCCCGCCGGCCAGCGTGCCGAGGGCCGCGATGGCGGCGACGAACCCGCGCACGGGTCGACTCATGGTGGGTGGGGTGGTCATCTGCTACCAATCTGCCGGGACGGGCGCCGGTGCCCGTGCGCTGCGGCAACGCCTTCAGACGCACGTCGACGTGGGTCAATGTGACAGCGCTGCCAGTCCGAATCTAACCGGTGGGGACGGTCTCACGTCAAGGGCGGGAGCGGACCCCTGGACACAGTGAAGCGCGACCCGTACCATACAACCTTATGGTTGTAGATCAGATACAGACGCTTGTGCTGGACGACGCGGAGGTGGACCGGATCTTCCGGGCTCTCGCCGACGCCACCCGCCGCGACATCGTGCGCCGCACCCTCACGGGGCCGGCCACCGTCTCGGCCCTCGCCGCGGCATACGACATGTCGTTCGCTGCGGTGCAGAAGCACGTCACGATCCTGGAAGGAGCCGGCCTCGTGACGAAGACCCCCAACGGCCGCGAACGACTGGTCCGCGGCAACCCCGACGCGATCGGCAGGGCGCAAGCCCTGCTGAACGCCTACGAGCAGATCTGGCGCTCACGCGTTGCGCGCCTCGACGTCCTGCTCGCCGACAGCTGACACGGAGAGGTCCCACCATGCCCATCACCACCGTCGACACAGACGTGCAGAACCTGACGATGACCGTCGTCGCCGACTTCCCCGTGCCGCTCCGCCGGCTCTGGGACGCCTACGCAGACCCGCGGGTGATCGAGAAGTTCTGGGGCCCGCCGGAGTGGCCAGCGACCTTCACCCGCCACGACATGGCGACCGGCGGACGCTCGGCCTACTACATGACAGGCCCCGACGGCTCGCGTGCGGGCGGGTACTGGGAGTTCCTGTCCGTCGAGCCGCAGCGCTCCTTCGAGGTTCTCGACGGCTTCGCGCTGCCGGACGGCTCCCCCAAACCGGACATGCCGACCATGCGCATGACCATGGTGTTCGAGGAGACCACGGACGGCTCGCGCATGACCACCACGACGTACTTCGGCTCCGCCGAGGAGCTCGAGCAGCTGCTGGGCATGGGCATGGCGGAGGGCATGCACGCGGCCATGGGCCAGATCGACGGCGTGCTGGCCGACCTCACCGCGTTCGCCGCCGGCCGGGGCACGCAGTCTCAGATCCTGTCTGACACCCAGGTGCGGGTCTCCCGCGTCATCCGGGGCACCGCGGAGCAGATCTGGGCGGCCCACCACGACCCGGCCCTTATGCAGCGATGGCTGCTGGGTCCGGACGGCTGGACCATGCCGGTGTGCGAGATCGCGACGGACGTGGGCCAGCGCTACCGCTACGAGTGGGAGGACGCCAATGAGGAGAACCGCTTCGGCTTCTCGGGCGAGGCGGTCGAGCTCGAGGCGCCCTACCGCTCGGTGACCACGGAGAACATGATCGGCGCGGACGGGCCGGGCACGCTCAATGAGATGACGCTGACGCCGCTCGAGGAGGGGACGCTGCTGTCCATCGTCATCACCTACCCGGACGCCGCGATGCGCGACATGATCCTGGGCACCGGGATGACCGACGGCATGGAGCGCAGCTACGCCCGCCTCGAGGAGGAGGTGCTCACTGCGGTGTAGCCGATCCACGTGC
>JBQGOU010000282.1:346-4548 GCA_052086865.1 Cellulomonadaceae bacterium | reverse complement strand
CGGTTTCGGCGTGGTGCACCGCAAGCAGGCGTCGGTCTACGACGTCGCCAAGAAGCTGCCCGCCGCCACCGGCCTGCTCGTCCTCAAGGAGGTCGAGTCCCTCAAGAAGGCGACCGAGGACCCGGCTCGTCCCTACGCCGTCGTGCTCGGTGGCTCCAAGGTCTCCGACAAGCTCGGCGTCATCGCGAACCTGCTGAGCAAGGCCGACCGCCTGCTCATCGGTGGCGGCATGGTCTTCACCTTCCTCGCCGCGAAGGGCTACTCGGTGGGCACGTCCCTGCTCGAGGAGGACCAGATCGACACGGTGAAGGGCTACCTGGCCACCGCTGCGGAAAAGGGCGTGGAGATCGTCCTGCCGACGGACATCGTGGTCGCCAAGGAGTTCAAGGCGGACTCGCCCGCCCGGGTCGTGTCCGCTGACGCGATCCCCGACGACGAGATGGGCCTGGACATCGGCCCCGACTCCCAGAAGCTGTTCGCCGAGAAGCTCTCGGATGCCAAGACGATCGTCTGGAACGGTCCCATGGGCGTCTTCGAGTTCCCCGCCTTCGCCGGCGGCACCAAGGCCGTCGCCCAGGCAATGATCGACGCCACCGCCACGGGGGCGTTCTCGATCGTCGGCGGCGGCGACTCCGCCGCCGCCGTGCGTATCCTCGGCTTCGACGAGGCCGGCTTCAGCCACATCTCCACCGGTGGCGGCGCCAGCCTCGAGTTCCTCGAGGGCAAGACGCTTCCCGGCATCGCCGTCCTCGAGTCCTGACCTCCCGTTCCGAAAGGCATTGACTGTGGCAACCACCCGCACCCCGCTCATCGCGGGGAACTGGAAGATGAACAAGGACCACCAGGAGGCCGTGCACCTGGTGCAGAAGCTCGCCTGGTCCCTCAAGGACGCCGAGCACGACTACGCGGCCGTCGAGGTCACCGTGCTCGTGCCGTTCACGGACCTCCGTAGCGTGCAGACCCTCGTGGACGGGGACAAGCTCGGCCTGACCTACGGCGCGCAGGACCTGTCCCAGCACGTCTCCGGCGCGTACACCGGCGAGATCTCGCCGGTGTTCCTCGCGAAGCTGGGCGTCACGTACGTCGCCATCGGGCACTCCGAGCGTCGCCAGTACCACGGCGAGGACGACGCGCTCGTGAACGCGAAGACCAAGAACGCGCTTGCGCACGGCCTCGTGCCCATCGTGTGCGTGGGCGAGGCACTCGAGGTCCGCAAGGCCGGTGCGCAGGTGCCCTTCACGCTCGCCCAGGTCGACGGCGCGTTCGCGGGCCTGTCCGCCGAGGACGCCGCGAAGGTCGTCGTCGCCTACGAACCGGTGTGGGCCATCGGCACCGGCGAGGTCGCGACGCCCGCGGACGCGCAGGAGGTTGCGGGTGCCATCCGCGCCCGCCTCGCCGAGCTGTACTCCGCCGAGGTCGCCGACGCCGTGCGCGTGCTGTACGGCGGTTCGGTCAAGTCCAGCTCCATTGCGGAGCTGATGCGTGAAACCGACGTCGACGGCGCCCTCGTGGGCGGTGCGAGCCTCGACCCCGAGGAGTTCGCCAAGATCGCCGGCTTCCAGTCGGCCTGTGTCGCGGGGGTCGGGGTGCGCCCGCACCCGGACCCCACAACGCTCGTGACCCGCGTCGGTTTCGCATCCGCAGGGCCGCGTGGCTTACTCTTGACCCCGGTGGCATGGTCACCGACCCCGGTGTGAACACCGGGGGACTCGACGACGTAGAGGAACAGACGAGCTCGTGGGCGTTCTGGAAGTCATCCTTCAGGTCCTGCTGGTCATCACCAGCTTCTTGCTCGTCCTGCTCGTGCTGATGCACAAGGGCAAGGGCGGCGGGTTGTCCGACATGTTCGGCGGGGGGATCTCCAGCTCGGTCGGCAGCTCCGGCGTCGCCGAGAAGAACCTCAACGTTCTCACCGTCGGTTTCTGCGTCGCGTGGGTCGTCGTGGTCATCCTCCTCGGCCTGGTCGAGAAGGTCTCCTGACCCGCGTACACCGGGTCCAGCGGAACATACAGGGGCGTAGACGTGGCAGTCGGTGGTAGCGCAATCAGAGGGTCCCGCGTCGGTGCGGGACCGATGGGCGAGGCAGAGCGAGGTGATCTCGCCGCCCGCGTATGGGTGTCCTACTGGTGCGCGAACGGCCATGAGACCCGCCCGAGCTTCCTGGACGACGGCGCGGTCGCCGTGCCGGAGCAGTGGGACTGCCAGCGGTGCGGCTTTCCTGCCGGTCAGGACCGCGAGGCACCTCCGGCGCCGTCGCGCAATGAGCCGTACAAAACGCATCTGGCCTACGTGAAGGAGCGTCGCTCCACCGAGGATGGCGATGCATTGCTGAACGAGGCGCTGGCTGCCCTGCGCGCACGCCGCAGGGGCTGACCACACCCCTTCCGTCAGGAACGCTGCAACCTCACCCGGGCGATGTCGCCGGGGGGTCGGGTCGCGGGGCACCCGCAGATCTCACACGGCGTCGGCTGCCTGTGCGGCCGCTGCCGCGTCGAGCAGCCAGACGGTCTGCTCCCGACCTCGCGCCCCCGCCACCGGCGCCTGGGGCGCCGGGAACCCGGCCAGGCCTGCGGCAACGGCCTCCGCCTTGCCTGCGCCGGCGGCGATGACCCACACCTGCCGGGCGGCGTTGATTGCGTCGAAGGTGAGCGACACGCGCTCCGGTGGCGGCTTGGGGGACTCCCGGACGCCGACGGTGGGCCGACCGCTGACCTGAGGTCCGGGCAGCCCGGGGAAGAGTGACGCCACGTGCGCATCCGGTCCCACACCGAGGAGCACCACGTCGAAGGGTGGGACGGCGGAGCCCTCGAGGGCATGACGTCCGAGCTCCTGCGCATACTCCCGCGCGGCGTCGTCCACCGTGAACGGCGTACCGGGGCGCGCCGCCGGCATCGGGTGCACGTTCTGCGCGGGCAGCTCTTCAAGGCCGTCCAGCAGAGCGTCCCGGGCCTGGGTCTCGTTGCGTTCGGGGTCGCCCGCGGGCAGGAAGCGCTCGTCGCCCCACCACAGGTGCACACCCGTCCAGTCCACCGCGGCCCGCACCGGGGAGGTCGCAATCGCGGCGAGGGTGGCGATGCCGACGGTGCCGCCGGTCAGGGCGACATGGAGCGGCCTGCGCGAGCTCTGGGCGTCGACCAGGTGCGTCAGCAGCCGCGCCGCGGCCAGCTCGGCAAGAAGGTGGGCGTCGGGCACGACGACGACGAGGCGGCCCGGGTCCCGGCTCATGCCGACACCTGCGCCGTCGAGATCCTCGGCAGGCCGCGCTCAAGCACCTCGCCGTAGAACTCGTCCGGGTCCAAGCGCCGGAGTTCCTCGGACACGCACTCATCGAGGCGTCGCACGGGCAACGGGATCTCGTGGTCGGGCTGGCCGGGCTGACTCAGGACGGCCACCTTGCCCTCGGGCCGGCTCAGTGCGATCACCCCGGAGCGCCGGGTCAGCTCGACCCGGGTGACGGCCTGAGCACCCTCGACGCGCTGCACCTCGACCGGGCAGCGCAGCTGCCGGGCGAGCCAGGCGGCGATCAGGTCCACCGAGGGGTGCGCGGGGTTGCCCGTCACCCGTGCCGAGCGCACGGGTTCGAAGGGCGGCAGGTCGAGGGTCGCTGCGATCAGGCTGCGCCAGAGGGTCGTCCGGGTCCAGGCCAGGTCCGTGTCCCCGGGCTCGTACGCGCTGCGCAGCCGGGAAAGGGCCGACTGCGGATCGTCCAGGTCGCAGCAGTCGGTGATGCGCCGGTAGGCCATGGCGCCGATCGGATCCGCCGCGGGCCTCTCCGGCGGCGTCCCCGGCCACCAGGCGACGATCGGTGCGTCCGGCAGCAACAGCGGCATGATCAGGGTGTCCGCATGCTCGAGCATGCTCCGCGAGCCGCGCAGGAGAATCACCTCGCTGGCGCCGGCATCGCCGCCCACGCGGATCTCCGCATCCAGCGAACCGCTGGTGGTGGGTGTGGTGATCAGCACGATGATCCGGCAGGGGTGCTCCCTGCTCGCGACGTTGGCGGCGTCGATCGCCGTGTTGGCGCAGCCCTCGTCGGCCAGGATGATCAGCGTCAGGACGCGGCCGAGCGCGACGGCGCCGCCTTCCTCACGCAGTTTGATGAGCTTCTTGGCGACGGCGCCGGTGGTCGTCGCCGGGATGTCGATGATCATTGGTCTCTCCTTGGCCGTCAGGGCCGGCGCCACACGCGTCCGTCGCGCTCG
>JBQGOU010000282.1:0-336 GCA_052086865.1 Cellulomonadaceae bacterium | reverse complement strand
CGCGCTCGAGCATGCGCGCGGCGGAGTCGGGTCCCCAGGTGCCGGATCGGTAGGGTTCCGGGGCGCCCTTGGCCGCCCAGTGCTCGAGGATCGGGTCGAGGATCCGCCAGGAGAGCTCGACCTCCTCCTGCCGGGGGAACAGCGGCGGGTCACCGAGCAGGACGTCGAGGATCAGCCGCTCGTAGGCTTCGGGGGAGGACTGGGTAAAGGCGTGCCCGTAGCCGAAGTCCATCGTCACGTCGCGCACCTCCATCTGCGTCCCGGGGACCTTCGCCCCGAAGCGGATGGTGACGCCGTCGTCGGGCTGTACGCGGATCACGATCGCATTTTTGCCCA
>JBQGOU010000281.1:0-4564 GCA_052086865.1 Cellulomonadaceae bacterium | reverse complement strand
CGGCGCAGCATCGAGCACAAGGACCACGCCAACGACTACCCGCTCGTGGACGACGAGGCCACGCTCGTGTGGCTCGCACAGATGGCGGCGCTCGAGATCCACGTGCCGCAGTGGCACTTCGGCCCGCGCGGGGCGCACAAGAACCCGGACCGCCTCGTCCTCGACCTCGACCCGGGTCCCGGAACCGGGCTGCCCGAGTGCGTGCAGGTGGCGCGGTGGTGCCGCGACATCCTCGACGGGATGGACCTCGAGCTGTTCCCCGTGACGAGCGGCAGCAAAGGCCTGCACCTGTACGCGCCGCTCGACGGGCGCCAGACCAGCGCCCAGGTCACCGAGGTGGCGCACGAGCTTGCCCGAGCGCTCCGGGCCGACCACGGCGACCTGGCCGTCTCTGACATGTCCCGGGCGAGGCGCGAGGGCAAGGTGCTGGTGGACTGGAGCCAGAACAACGGGCACAAGACCACGGTGGCGCCGTACTCGTTGCGCGGGCGCGTGCACCCCACGGTGGCCGCGCCGCGCACGTGGCGTGAGCTGGCCTCGCCGCACCTCAGGCAGCTGACCTACGCCGAGGTGCTGGACCGGGTGGGGCGCCGGGGTGATCCGATGGCTGCGCTCGGGCTGGGGCCGGACGGCCACCGCGTCGGTTCCAGTGGCGGTGGGGCCGCCGGCGCCCGCGGCGACGATGAGCCGGAGGGCGACCAAAGCTCCCGCGGTCAAGACCTTTCGTCGGTGCGCCTGCGCGAGTACGCGGCCAAGCGTGATCCGAAGCGCACCCCCGAGCCCTTCCACGAGGATCCTGTGCCGGGCGGGCAGGGCCGCAGCTTCGTGATCCAGGAGCACCACGCGCGGCGCCTGCACTACGACTTTCGGCTGGAGCACGACGACGTTCTGGTGAGCTGGGCGCTGCCCAAGGGCTTCCCTCCCGACCCGGAGGCCAACCACCTGGCGGTCCAGACGGAGGACCATCCCCTCGCCTACGGCTCGTTCGAGGGCACCATCCCGCGCGGCCAGTACGGCGCAGGCACGGTGCGGATCTGGGATGCCGGCACGTACACGCTTGAGAAGTGGCGGGACGGCAAGGAGATGATCGCGACGCTGCACGGCCGGCCCGACGGCGGTCTGGCGCACCTTCCGCCGCTCGCGCCCGAGGGCGCGGCGCACGACGGCCCAGACCACGACGGCCCAGACCACGACAGCCCAGACCACGACAGCGCGCGCGCCACCACTGCGACCGGGGTGCGCTTCGCCCTGATCCACACCGGCTTCGGCGGCGGGGAGGACGGATGGCTCATCCACCGGATGGCGCCGCTGCCCGCCGTGGTTGACCCCGCGTCCGACCCCGCCCCGGACCCGGCTTCCGACCCGAAGCCCGACCCGGACTCGAAGCACGACGCCGACTCGAAGCCCGGCCCCGACCCGAGATTCGACCCGCCGGGCCTCACACCGTTCGCGCAGCTGCGCCCGCAGCTTGCCACGCTCGCCGGACCCCGCGACCACGTCGAGGGCTGGGCGTATGAGATGAAGTGGGACGGGGTTCGAGCGCTCATCGACGTCCACGGCGACCCGAAGCGCCCGGTGCAGATCATGTCCCGCAACGGCAAGGACGTCACCGCGGCCTATCCCGAGCTGGCCGTCCTGGCCGACCAGGTGCAGGTGCCCGCCGTGCTCGACGGCGAGATCGTCGCCTTCGACCACGACGGCGACCCTGTGCACGGCGCCCCGAGCTTCTCGTTGCTGCAGAACCGGCTCGGGCTGAGCGATGCGGACGAGGTCGCCGCCGCGCGACGGCAGGCGCCCGTCGCCATCATGGTCTTCGACGTGCTCCAGGCGGCCGGACGCGACCTGACCGGGCAGTCCTACGACGTGCGGCGAGAGGCGCTCGCCACGATCCTCGACGCCGCGGGACCCGTGCATGTCTCGGAGATCTTCGACGGCGATCTCGACGAGGCGATGCGGGTGAGCAAGGCCCGGCGGCTCGAGGGCGTGATGGCCAAACGGCGTGACGCTCACTACGCCGTGGGCCGCCGGACCCGCACCTGGCTGAAGTTCAAGCATCACCTGGACCAGGAGGTGGTGATCGTCGGCTGGCGCCCCGGTCAGGGCGCCCCGGCCGGCGGCATCGGCTCACTCCTGCTCGCAGTTCCCGACGGCGCTTCGCTGCGCTACGTGGGCCGCGTGGGCACGGGCTTCACCGAGCGCGCGCTCGGGCGGCTGCGCGAGCTGCTCACCGACGTGGCCGACCGCCCGGCTCAGGTGACCGACGTGCCGAGCGCCGACGCGCGCGACGCACGCTGGGTCGATCCAGCCGTCGTCGGCGAGGTGACCTTCGCCCAGTGGACCACGGACCGGCGCCTGCGTCAGCCGGTGTGGCGGGGCGTGCGCCCCGACAAGTCCGTGGCGGACGTGAACCCGGACGGCGGCTGACCACCCAGGATCTGGACCCACCCGATGTGCGCCGAGGCCGAGGGTTCGGCGCCGAGACCGAGGGTTGGAACCCTCGGAATGGGTACCCAACCCTCGGTCTCGGCGGCCTGCGCACGGCTGGCACGGCTGCGCACGGCTGGCTCAGACGACTGGCGGGACGTCCTCGCCCGGTCGCGGCGGACCCGGGGGAGTGCCGTCCCCGAACGGCCGTCCGCCCAGCGACTCGCGCCCGTGCGGGGTGAGCCAGTTCGCGAGGTCGGGCCCCTTCGGCACGATTCCGGTCGGGTTCACATCCGTATGCACCACGTAGTAGTGCTCCTTGATCTGCGCGAAGTCGATCGTGTCGCCGAAACCGGGTGTCTGGAACAGGTCCCTGGCGTAGGCCCACAGCACCGGCATCTCGCTGAGCTTGGACCGGTTGCACTTGAAGTGTCCGTGGTACACGGGATCGAAGCGCGCGAGGGTGGGGAACAGCCGCACGTCGGCCTCGGTGATCGTGTCCCCGACGAGGAAGCGGCGGGACTCCAGACGCTCGCTCAGCCAGTCCAGCGCGGCGAAGAGCCGGTCGTAGGCCGAGTCGTAGGCCTTTTGCGTGCCGGAGAAGCCGCAGCGGTACACCCCGTTGTTGACGTCCTTGAAGACGCGGGCGTTGACCTCGTCGATCTCGGCGCGCAGCGCCTGCGGGTACAGGTCGGGCGCGCCGTCGCGCTGATAGGCGGTCCACTCGGACTCCAGGTCGAGCGTGATCTGCGCGAAGTCGTTGGTGACGACCGCACCGGTGGTCACGTCCACGATCGCGGGCACGGTGATGCCCTGCGGATAGGCCGGTACCCGCGTGAAGTACGCCTCCTGCAGCCTGGCGATGCCCAGCACTGGGTCGACGCCGCCCGGGTCGAGGTCGAACGTCCAGCTGCGCTCGTCGTGGACGGGCCCGCACAAGCCCAGCGAGATCGTGTCCTCCAACCCCAGCAACCGGCGCACGATCACCGCGCGGTTCGCCCACGGACATGCGCGGGCGGCGATCAACCGGTAGCGGCCGGGCTCGACGGTGTAGCCGTCGCGACCGTCGGCGGTGATCCGCGTGGCGATGTAGCGCATGTCCCGCGTGTACTCAGGTTCGATGTAGGCGCCCATGCTGCGAGGCTAGCCGGGCGCCGCGGCGCACCCGCGCGCGAGGCTCGTTAGGGTCGATGCAGCACGGCACAGCTACGGCTCAGCAGCACGGCTCAGCAGCACGGCACAGCAACTCGGGGAGGCAGGTCGGTGCAGAACGGCACCTCGGACGACGCCGGTTCGTCGGCACATTCGGCGTCGGCGTCGTCGACCCCGGTAACGCCCGGCACGCCCGGCCCGCCGCGGTGGCTCCGCTACGGCCTGGTGGTCCTGGCGACGGTGCTTGCCGGCGCGCTGTTCGCGGTCACCACGGCGCAGGCCCGCCTGGGCTTCGGCCCGCACGAGGCGACCTACACGATGAGCGCGGACGGGCTCGTGGTGGCGGACTTCGGCCCGCTCGGCACCCTGCAGATGGACTCCCCGCTGCCCCTGCACCTGGGCGTGCACGTCCAGGTCGGGGAGATCCCCACCGGCGTCGGCGAGGCGCAGACCCTGGACGAGCTGGGCAACGATCTGAATGCATACATCCAGTTCTTCGGTGACCCGGGCGCCGTTGTCTCGGACGTCACCTCGGCACTCGTCGCCAACGCGTTGCTGCGGTTCGTCGTGTTCCTGGGGACCGTCGGCCTCGTCGGCTCGGTGGGCTACGTCCTGCTGGGCGCCGCCCGCCGGCGGGAGCTGTCCTTCGTGTTGGCTCCGCGCACTGGCCAGATCGCCGTCGGCCTGGTCGTGCTGCTGGTGGTGACGACCACGACGTCCTCGCAGCGCGAGGCGCCCGTGCACGTCGCCGCACCGACGGCGGTGTTTGACGGCACCCCCCTGGCCGGAACCCGTGTGACCGGCCGGCTTTCGGGAATCGTGGACACCTACGGCGGCATGATCGTGACGGCGATCCGCGACAACGAGGCGTACTACGCGCGCGCCACCGATGCGGTGACCGTGGCCTGGAATGAACGGATGGCCACGACGGCGGCGCAGGACGCGCTGCTGCCTCCTGGCCTTCGTTCGGGTGCGCTGTTGCAGGATC
>JBQGOU010000280.1:0-4134 GCA_052086865.1 Cellulomonadaceae bacterium | reverse complement strand
ACGGCCCGCACCACCGAGGTGGTCTCGTCGAAGATCTGCAGCGCACGGGTGCCGAGCATCGACCCGGCCTTGCCCACCGACTC
The DNA here is from genome assembly GCA_052086865.1 of Cellulomonadaceae bacterium. GTDB lineage: Bacteria > Actinomycetota > Actinomycetes > Actinomycetales > Cellulomonadaceae > Flavimobilis. Next base: position 4,051 of record JBQGOU010000280.1, on the reverse strand, counting down.
GTAGTCGAGGGGCACGTCCAGGTGCTCACGGGTGAAGATCGGGGTGGAGGAGCCCCCGGGGGTCCAGAACTTCAGCTCATGCCCGGCGCGCACGCCGCCGGCCATGTCGAGCAGCTCGCGCAGCGTCACGCCCAGCGGCGCCTCGTACTGTCCGGGCCGGGTCACGTGCCCGGACAGGGAGAACAGCCCGAACCCGGCGGAGCGCTCCGTGCCCATCGACGTGAACCAGTCCGCCCCGCCGCGCACGATGGCGGGCACGGAGGACACGGACTCGACGTTGTTGACCACCGTGGGGCGGGCGTACAGGCCAGCCACGGCCGGGAACGGGGGTTTGAGCCGCGGCTGGCCGCGCCGGCCCTCAAGGGAGTCCAGCAGCGCCGTCTCCTCACCGCAGATGTAGGCGCCGGCGCCCGCGTGCACCGTGATCTCCAGATCGAATCCGGAGCCCAGCACGTTCTGGCCGAGGTACCCGGCCTCACGGGCCTCCGCGACGGCCTTGAGCAGGCGGCGGTACACGTGCACGACCTCGCCACGCAGGTAGATGAAGGCGTGGTTGCACCCGATTGCGTAGGAGGTGATGATCGCACCCTCGATCAGCACATGCGGGTTGGCCATCATCAGCGGGATGTCCTTGCACGTGCCCGGCTCGGACTCGTCCGCGTTGACCACGAGGTAGCGCGGGCCGCCGTCGGGCGCGGGCAGGAAGCCCCACTTCATCCCGGTGGGGAACCCGGCGCCGCCGCGCCCGCGTAGGCCCGAGGCCTTGACGGTGGCGACCAGGTCGGCCGGCTCGGTGGCCAAGGCCTTGGCGAGCGCCTCGTAGCCGCCCCCGGCGCGGTAGCCGGCAAGCGTGAAGGGGGCACGGTCGGCCCAGTTGGCGCTCAGGACCGGGGTCAGCGTGGTGCTCATTCCGACTCCTGCTCGGTGATCGTCTCCGGGTCGGTGTCCGCGGGGCCGGTCGGCGTGCGCTCGGCGCTGGACTGTTCGCCACCGGTCTGCGGGGCGGAGGTGGCGGTGGATGCGCCGTCGGACGGGGCGGCCTCGGATGCGGCGGTCTCGCCCTCGACGGGCGGGGCGGTCCACCCGTGGGCTCGCGCCACCTCGAGCCCGGCCAGGCTGGGAGCACCGGCGGCGACGCCCTCGTCGGCCAGGCCGTCGGGGAAGCCCGCCAGCACGCGCGAGACGTGCTTGAAGGAGCAGACCTTCGCAGGTCCGCGGGTGGGTGCCACGTCCTTGCCGGCACGCAGGTCGTCGACGACCTGGCGCGCCGAGTCCGGCGTCTGGTTGTCGAAGAACTCCCAGTTGACCATCATCACGGGCGCGTAGTCGCACGCCGCATTGCACTCGACCCGTTCGAGGGTGACCGTGCCGTCCTCGGTCGTCTCGTCGTGGCCGACGCCCAGGTGCTCGCTGAGCTCGGCGAAGATCTCGTCGCCGCCCATGACCGCGCACAGGGTGTTGGTGCACACGCCCACGGTGTACTCGCCGTTGGGGCGGCGCTTGTACTGCGTGTAGAAGGTCGCCACGGCGGACACGTCCGCGGTGCTCAGGCCCAGCGTCTCGGCGCAGAACGCGATGCCGTTGCGCGAGACGTAGCCCTCCTCGGACTGCACCAGGTGCAGCAGCGGCAGCAGCGCGGAGCGCGCATGGGGGTAGCGCGCCACGATCTGCGCGGCGTCCGCGTCCAGGCGCGTGCGCACCTGCGGGTCGTAGCCCGTCTGGATGCTCATCGGTCGACTCCTCCCAGCACCGGGTCGAGCGAGGCGACCGCGACGACGACGTCGGCCAGCTGCCCGCCCTCGCACATCATCGAAACCGCCTGCAGGTTGTTGAACGACGGGTCGCGGAAGTGCGCCCGGTACGGCCTGGTCCCGCCGTCGGAGACGACGTGCACCCCGAGCTCCCCGCGCGGGTGCTCGACCGAGGTCCACACCTGCCCGGCCGGAACCCGGAAGCCCTCCGTGACCAGCTTGAAGTGGTGGATCAGGGCCTCCATCGAGGTGCCCATGATCTCCCTGATGTGGTCCAGGGAGTTGCCCTGGCCGTCCGCGCTGATCGCGAGCTGCGCGGGCCAGGCGATTTTGCGGTCCGCCACCATCACGGTGCCCGGACCCAGGTCGCGCAGCCGCTCGACGCACTGCTCGACGATCCGCATCGACTGCAGACACTCCTCCACGCGCAGCAGCACCCGGGAGTAGGCATCCGCGTCCGTGGACGTCGGCACCTCGAAGTCGAAGGTCTCGTACCCCAGGTAGGGCTTGTCCTTGCGCACGTCGTACGGCAGCCCGGCCGAGCGCAGCACCGGTCCGGTCATGCCCAGCGCCATGCAGGCCGCAAGGTTCAGGTGCCCGACGCCGACCAGGCGGGACTTGAAGATCGGGTTCTCCAGCGTCAGGTCGCCGACCTGCATGAGGTAGTGGCGGGTCTTCTTCAGCGCGGGCCCGATCTCGTCGAGCAGCCCGGGCGGCAGGTCCTGGGCCAGTCCGCCCGGACGGATGAACCCGTGGTTCATCCGCAGGCCCGTAATCGCCTCGAAGATCCGCAGGATCTCCTCGCGGCCCGTGAACGCCGTCGTCATCACGGTTGTGGCGCCCATCTCGTTGCCACCCGTGCCCAGGCACACCAGGTGCGAGGCGATCCGGTTGAGCTCAAGCAGCATGACGCGGATGACGGTGGCCCGCTCGGGCACCTGGTCGGTGACGTCGAGCAGCTTCTCCACGGCCATGCAGTACGCGGCCTCCTGGAAGAAGGGGGCCAGGTAGTCCATGCGCGTGCAGAACGTCACGCCCTGGGTCCAGGTGCGGAACTCCATGTTCTTCTCGATGCCGGTGTGCAGGTAGCCCACGCCGGCCCGCGCCTCGGTCACCGTCTCACCGTCGATCTCGAGCATGAGCCGCAGCACCCCGTGCGTCGAGGGGTGCTGGGGGCCCATGTTGACGACGATGCGCTCCTCGCCCAGGCGTGCGGCCTCCTCGGCGATGTCCGACCAGTCGCCGCCGGTCGCCTCGAAGTGCGCCGGGCCGTCGGCCGTGTCGGTGGACCGGGTGGCGTGCGGCAGTGCGGCGCCCGGCCGCTGCGTCGCGCTGCTCATGAGTAGGACCTCCTGGTGTCCGGCGGCGGCACCGTCGCGCCCTTGTACTCGACCTCGATGCCGCCCAGCGGGTAGTCCTTGCGCTGGGGGTGGCCCGGCCAGTCGTCCGGCATCTCGATGCGGGCCAGGGCCGGGTGACCGTCGAAGACGATGCCGAAGAAGTCCCAGGTCTCGCGTTCGTGCCAGTCGTGCGTCGGGTAGATGCCCACGGTTGAGGGGATGTGCGGGTCCGCGTCCGGCGCGGCCACGTCCAGGCGCACCGTACGACCGCCGTGCGTGATGGACGTCAGGTGGTACACGGCGTGCAGCTCGCGGCCCGTCTCGTGCGGGAAGTGCACCCCGGAGACGCCCAGGCTCATCTCGAAGCGCAGGTCCTGGTCGTCGCGCAGCGCCTGGCACACCTCGCGCAGGTGCTCACGCGCCACGTGCAGCGTCAGCTCGCCGCGATCGACGACGACGGCCTCGATCGCCCTGGCCGCCGTGCCGGGGGCCTGGCCGTCCAGCACCTCCACGAGCACGTCCACGACCTCGTCGAACCAGCCGCCGTAGGGACGCGGCGTCGGGCCGGGCATCGCCACCGGCCGGACCAGCCCGCCGAAGCCGGAGGTGTCTCCGGACCCGTGCGTGCCGAACATCCCCGTACGCACCTCGACCACCTCGAGGGGGATGCGACCGGGCTCCGGGACGGCGACGTCGCCGCCCGGGGTGACGTCGTCCGACGTCGGCGTCTTCTCGCTCATCGCAGCAGGCCCTTCATCTGGTGCGTCGGCGTCGCCTCGAGGGCCGCGGCCTCCGCCGCCGCCGCGATCTCGCGGCGGTTGGCGCCCAACGGGGTCTGCTTGATCTGCTCGTGCAGCGTGAGGATCGCGTTGATCAGCATCTCGGGGCGCGGCGGGCAGCCGGGCAGGTACACGTCGACGGGCACGATGTGGTCAACACCCTGCACGATCGCGTAGTTGT
>JBQGOU010000279.1:0-442 GCA_052086865.1 Cellulomonadaceae bacterium | reverse complement strand
TAGTTGTTGAACATCCCGCCGCTCGATGCGCACACGCCCATCGACAGCACCCACTTGGGCTCCGGCATCTGGTCGTAGACCTGACGCACCACGGGGGCCATCTTCTGGCTCACGCGCCCGGCCACGATCATCAGGTCCGCCTGGCGCGGGGACGCGCGGAAGACCTCCATGCCGAAGCGGGAGATGTCGAACCGGGAGGTGCCGGCGGCCATCATCTCGATGGCGCAGCATGCCAGGCCGAAGGTGACCGGCCACACCGAGGACTTGCGGATGATGCCCGCAAGGTCCTCGATCTTGGCCAGCAGGAAACCGGACGGCGCTTCTTCGATACCCATGTCTGCAGTCCCTTGTCTCGCCGTCAGTCCCACTCGAATCCGCCGCGCCGCCACTCGTACACGAACGGCACGGTGATCAGCGCGAGGAACCCGACCATGGCGACCAG
>JBQGOU010000278.1:0-4626 GCA_052086865.1 Cellulomonadaceae bacterium | reverse complement strand
ACTGCAGGATGCTCGGCTCGTTGAAGAGCTGGAAGGAGCCGATGATCGAGAAGATGGTCGCAATCGCGAGGGCGCCGCGGATGGCGGGAAGCTTGATCGCGGAGATGATCCGCCACTGGCCTGCGCCATCGATCTCCGCCGCCTCGTACAGCGAGGTGGGGATGACGCGCAGCGCGCTGTAGAAGATCAGCATGTTGTAGCCGACGAACTCCCACGTGACGATGTTGCCGATGGCCAGCAGCACGTACTCGGGCGAGAGCGGGTTGGGGATCGTGACGCCAAAGAACTCGTTGATGTTGCCGATCAGCCCGAAGCGGGTGCCGTACATGAAGCCCCACATCAGGGTCGCAACGACCGCAGGGACCGCATAGGGCAGGAAGATCGAGATCCTAAAGAAGCTCTTGCCGTACAGCCGCCCGGAGTCGATGGCGAGCGCGACCAGGAGGGCGATGCCGAGCATGATCGGCACCTGGACCACGAGGAAGATCGCCACGCGGCCGAACGCGGACCAGAACTGAGGATCCGCGAGCGCGCGCTGGTAGTTCTCGAGGCCCACGAACGAGTTCCCGCCCACGAGTTGTTTGCGGAACAGGCTCAGGTAGATCGAGTACGCGATGGGCGCGAGGAACACCAGGGCGAACACACCCATGAAGGGACCCACGAAGCCCCAGCCCGTCCACGTGCCCCGCCCCGCGCGCTTGTGCAGCCGCACGGCGGTGTCCGGCACGACAGCGCCCGGCACGACGGGTGTCTGTATCACGTCTGACCAACTTCCTCGGTGGATGTTTACGTAAACATCTTCGTCACGCCTTTACGTTCGCATGCTCGGCGCGCCAAGGTCAAGCGCGTGCGGGTCACAGAATGGTGACGTCGCCACCGCTATGCTCGACGCATGGTTGACGAGTCTGGCGCGCGTGTCGATCGCCGACCCCGGCCCAGCCCGTCGATTGCCGACGTGGCGCGGCTCGCGGGCGTGTCCGCCCAGACGGTCTCCCGCGTGTCCACAGGCTCGGACAAGGTGCGCGAAGGGACCCGGCAGCGGGTTCTGGACGCCATGTCCGAGCTCGCCTACTCACCCAACTCCGCCGCACGCGCACTGCGGCACGGCTCCTTCGGCACCATCGGTATGATCGCCCACCAGCTCGCCCGCACGGGCGAGACCCGCACCGTCGAGGCCGTCGTCGACGCCGCTCGCCGGGAGGGGTACACGGTCAGCCTGATGGACGTCGAGAACCCCTCGCACGTCGACGTCGCGGCGGCGGTTCAGCGCCTGTCCCACCAGTCCATCGACGGCCTGGTGATCATCCGGGCAGAGACGGCGACCCCGACGGCACTGGCACTCCCGCCCCACCTGCCCGTCGTCGTGTCCGACTCGCGGTTCATCGGCCACCACCCTGCGGTCGGAGCGGACCAGGTGCGCGGAACCGAGCTCGCCGTCGAGCACCTGCTCGCTCTCGGACACGAGACGGTGCACCACGTGGCCGGGCCCTCGAGCTCCGGGCCCGCCACCCAGCGCACCGACACCTGGGCCGCCTGCCTGCGCGACGCCGGCCGCCGGGTGCCGCCGGTGCTGCGCGGCGACTGGTCCGCGGCATCCGGCTACGCGCAGGGCAAGGTCGTGGCACAGGACCCGAGCGCAACAGCGGTCTTCTGCGCCAACGACGAGATGGCCGCAGGGCTGATCCGCGCTCTGTACGAGGCGGGCCTGCGCGTGCCGGACGACGTGTCCGTCGTCGGCTTCGACGGGATTCCCCTCGGCGAGTTCCTCTGGCCGCCGCTGACCACGGTCGCCCAGGACTTCCGGGGGATCGGGGTGCGCCTCGTCGAGCTGCTGGTGCAGCAGATCCGCTCAGGCACCCGGCTCGAGGATGTCCACGTGTCCGTGCCGACCGAGCTGGTGGTCCGGGCGAGCACGGCGGCGCCCCGCGGACGCGGCTGACGCACGGCCGCGCGCGCACCAACCCGCCTCGCACCGGACTCACAGCAGACCAGACTCACACCGGGCCAGACTCACACCGGGCCGGACTCACACCGGGCCGGACTCAGACCAGGCCGGACTCACGCGCCCGGATCGCGGCCTGCACCCGCGAGGCACAGCCGAGCTTGGCCAGGACCCGGGAGACGTGCGTCTTAACAGTCGCCTCGCTGATCACGAGGTCCGCGGCGATGTCCGCGTTCGACAGGCCACGGCCCACCAGCGCCAGCACCTCGACCTCGCGCGCCGTGAGCTCGTCGAGCAACGGCACGGCCGCGGCGACGGCCGGCTCTGCCGCGATCTGGCCGAGCACACGCCTGGTCACCTCCGGGGCGAGCATCCCCTCGCCCGCGGCCACGTGCCGGACCGCCCGCTGGAGCGTCGGCGCGTCGACGGTCTTGAGCAGGAAGCCCGCAGCTCCGGCGCGCAGCGCGCCAAGCACGTACTCGTCGAGGTCGAACGAGGTGAGCACGAGCACGTCGGCCAGCCCCTCGTCCACGATGGTCCGCGTGGCCTCGATGCCGTCGACCGCGGGCATCCGCACGTCCATCAGCACGACGTCGGGGCGCAGGGCACGGGCGTTGATGACGGCCGCAGCGCCGTCGGACGCCTCACCGACGACCTCCACGTCCCCTGACCCCTCCAGCATGAGACGCAGACCGGAGCGGATGGCGGCGTGGTCGTCCGCGACCAGGACCCGGATCACGGCGAGTCCTCGGCGGTCAAGGGCTCGGCCCCCGCGCCGTCCGGGGCGGATCGCGGAATGCTCGCCCGGACCTCCCAGCACGGACGCGGTCCGGCGACCACGCCCGCGCTGAACCGTCCGCCCAGGATCTCCGCACGCTCGCGCATGGTCGCGAGGCCGATGCCTGTACCTGTACCTGTACCCACGATCGGCCCCGCTGACCCGGCCCTCCCCGCAGCCGGGGACGCGGGCGCTCCGACGGCCGTGGCCGCCGGCCCGGCACGGCTCCGGCCGCCGTGGACCGACGCCACGGCGACGGGGTTGCGGACCGTCAGCTCGCAGTCACGTCCCACGCGTACGACGACGTCGACGGTGCCCTGTCCGTGCGCCGCCGCGTTCGTCATGGCCTCCTGCAGGATCCGGTACGCGGCCTGGTCGACGGCGGCCGGCAGGGGGGCCAGACCGAGGTCGACTTCGAGGGCGACGTCCGTACCGCGATCCCTCACCATCCGCACGAGGGCGCCGATCTCACCCAGGCGCGCCGGCGAGGTGGCGTCCTCATCACCGGAGCGCAGGATCTCACCAGAGCGCAGGATCTCACCAGAGCGCAGGATCAGGATCATCGCGCGCATCTCCTCGAGCGAGCTCACGCTCGCCGTCCGGATGACGCGCAGGGCGGCGGCTGTGCGCGCCGGATCGTCGTCCGTCAGCGCAGCCTCGGCGTGCATCGCGATCGCGGACAGGTTGCCCGCGAGCGCATCGTGCAGGTCCCTGGCCATCCGGGTCCGTTCACCGCGAAGCACGTCGGCCTCGCGCAGCGTGGCGAGATCCTGCAGGTCGGACGCCCGCTGCGCGGCGAGCTGCGCCAGCTCCGCCTGCTGCCGCACGGTCCGCGCCCACCACATCGGCATCCCGCCGATCACGAACACGAGAAGTCCGGCCATGATGGCGTCCCGGGCCGAACCGGTCAGGACGAACACGACGGCAAGACCGGCCGCCACGAGGACACCCACCAGCACCTCGAGGCGTCGGACCGCCCGGACGGAGGCAAAGAGCGCAGCCGCGTAGAGCAGATCGGCCAGCACGAAGAGCACGCCCAGGCTTCCGCCCATCGCGGCGTCGACCGCAAAGACCACGCCCCCGACCGCGAGCATCGTGAGCGGACGCCGCCGCCTGCCCAGCTGCGCCGCGCAGCCCGCCACCAGCGGCAGCAGGAACCACCAACGGGACAGGTCGGCCCCGATCACGGACCCCCACCACGTGTGCACCGCGCCACCGGCGATCAGCGCCGTGCCGACCGCAAGGTACGCGGCGGGCAGGACAAGGTCGCTGGTGGGCGCACGTCGCCGTCGGTCGTGACCACCCGGACCTCCGGCACCGGCAGCCCGGCCGAGCGCGCCAGAACGACCGGGGGCACCGGGGATACCGGGGATACCGGAGGCGGACCGCGCCTCGCGCAGCGACGAGACCCCACGTCGGGCACCCCGAGCGTTCTGCCCCGCCACACCCCGCCCCGCGACGCTCTGCCCCGCCACATCCTGCCCGGCCATGCGTCCCATCCCAACACACTCGCGAGGCGCGCGCCGTCGTCCTAAAGTCGCAGCGGCGAGCCGCCGGCTCGCCCGGACGGGCGATGCCGGCCGCCGCGACACCGGGACAGGATCGGTCCCATGTCCCTCACCCTCGTCGGCGCACTCGTCGTCCTCGCGCTCGTCGACTCGACCAGCTTCGGCACCCTCCTGATCCCCATCTGGCTGATGCTCACCCCCGGCCCGCTGCACGTCCGGCGGCTCCTGACCTTCCTCGGCACCGTCGCCGGCTTCTACATGCTCGTGGGTTTTGCGCTCGTGGCCGGCCTCGGCGGCCTGCTGTCCCGGTCCGACCAGCTGCTCGACAACCCGTTCGTGTCCCGCGCACAGCTGGTGGTGGGGGTCGTCCTGTTCGTGTGGAGCTTCTTCATCGGCAG
>JBQGOU010000277.1:0-4633 GCA_052086865.1 Cellulomonadaceae bacterium | reverse complement strand
CAGTGCTCCGCCACCGCCGTGGGCGCCAGGTGGGGACTGAGCTCGGCATCGTCCATGACCAGGCCGGCGGCGGCGGCGAGCTCCACGGTGAATGCGGCCGCCGCCTCGTCCGTGCCCAGGTGCGCGGCGAGCCGGCGCAGGTCGCGCACGCTCAGGCCGCCTGAGCGCAGCGGGGTGGGCGGGTTCTGCGTCCACAGCGCCAGCAGCTCCGCAACCTGGTGCGTCACCGCGTCGACGGCGGTCAGCGACTCCGCGTCGACGCTTTCGGGGTCGTAGGTCTGCGCGTCCGGGGCCGGGGCGGCGTGGGCGCTCGCGGCGAAGGCGTGTCCGTGGCGCAGGGCGAGGCCGACCTCGCGGGGCAGCAGCACCAGACCCGCCTCGGGTCGCAGTAGCAGCCCGCGCTCGACGAGCCAGGCGGTGGCCTCCGCACCCGGACCGGAGGTGGGCGCGCGGCCGGCCGGGGGTCCCCAGGTCAGGGCGTCGAGAATTGCGGTGGCACCGGGTGGGGCGTCGGCCAGGTCGGGGACCGCGGTGCCTGCGGTGCTGGAGGCGCCTTCGGCGCTGTCGGCGGCAGCGGCGTTCGCGGCGCGGATCCGGCGCAGGACGTGGGCGCTGGACGCGGGGTCCGTCAGCGGGCCGAGCCCCGCGGGATAGGGGCCGAGCAGCTCCGCCAGGCCAGGGGCCGGCACGAGCACGGGGGTGGCGCGCGTGGTGCGGGAGGTGCGCCGGCCGCCGTCGGGCGGGGTGCTCGTGGTGGTAGGGGCCGAGGCGTCAGGCCAGATCAGCGCGAGGTCGAGTTCATGCAGGACGGCGGCGTCCACGGCGACCCGGGGCGCGCCGGTGATTGCGGCGGTCACGCGGGCGGCGTCCACCCGCTCGCCGGGGACCGGGGTGAGCGCGACGATAGTCTCCAGCACCTGCAGCGTGAAGGCGTCCAGGCCCGCGAGCGCCCGCTCGAGGCTGGCGCGGTTGGTGGCCCGCGCCGCGAGCGAGAGCAGTGAGCCGGGCCGCGGCACCGCCAGATCCGGGCGCGCCAGCATGAGGTGGACGAGCTCGGCGTCCGTCCGCTCGCGCATGCTGTCGATGTAGGAGGCCATCCGCACAATCTTACGCGGCAGGCACCACAGGCAGGAGCGCCCTCCCCGGGCCGTCCTACCCTGCGCCCGTCAGGAAGGAATGCTCGAGCCGCGTGGAGGACAGCAGGTCTCCGTCCTCGGCGCGATACACCTCGAGGCGCACGGGGGACTGCGGTGGCGCGTTGCGGGACAGCTTCTCGCGCAGCGTCCGTTCGAGCGGATGCTCGATGACGACGAGGTTCCCGGCCGCCATCACTCGGGGTGGGTCCTCGTCGGAGGAGTCGACTCCCCAGACGTGCTCGGAGGTCCGCGCGTCGCGGACCGGGTAGCCGGCGCCCGGGGGCGCCACCGTGTCGACCAGCATTCCTGCGCCCAGGATGCCAGTCGGCCTCTCTCCGGAGAGACCCGGTGCGGACTCGGTCGCAAGGCCGACGCTTCCTGTCCGGACCGAGCTCTCGCCGGTGGTGAGGTCGAGCAGGGCGTTGGCGTCACCCTCCGGCACATACGCGTACAGGGCGTTGCCGGTCCGGGCCGCGCGTGCCGGATCCATCCCCAGCAGCTCGCAGGAGGTCTCAACCGGTCCGACGTCGAACTCACCCGCCACGCTCACCGCGCACTCGTCCTCCGCCGTCTGCTCGACGAGGACCAGCGCGCCGCCGGCGATCACGAAGGTCTCGTCCTCGACCGTGCGGAGGACCTCCCCGGTGGCGGCCGAGTGCACCTGGACCTGCCCGGGTGCACTCGCCTGCGGTGCGGAGTCGGTCGTGGCGAACAGCGCGGGCACGCCGCGGTGGTCGGCCACGGTCACGACGTCGGCCCACGTGCCGTGCTCGCCGACCGGGTCGAGCGCGGCGGACGCCTCCACCGGCTGCTCGGCCTGGACCTCCCACCGCGTCGATCCGTCGGCCGCCGCGTGTCCCGTCCAGGTGCACCCCGAGTCCGTGCGGCAGTCCATGCGGACGACGACGTCCGGGGTGACGGCCGCCAGATGTGTCCCCGACGTCGGGGCGGCCCACCGCTGCACGCCGTGGCGGTCCACCACCGATCCGTCGCTGGCGGTGTTGCTGGAGGTGGCCGCCCACGCCAGATCCGCGCTCAGGGGGACCAGGGCGTCGATCGACGCGCCGTTCGTCCACTGCCAGGCCTTCTCGCCATCCACGGTGGATGCGACCAGCCGGCTGCCGTCCCGGTGGGCGAACACGCCTGCGGCGCCGCCCGGCCAGCCGCTCGATCCCAGGGCGTCGAGCTCGACGATGGAGGTCACGGCAGGCCCGTAGTCTTCGCCGTCGTCGTCGGTGAACCATCCGAACCATCCGAACCAGGCGGCGGCGAAGGCAACCGTGCCCGCGAGGAGCGCGGCCGCGACGACGGCGCCGACGACGACGGCTCGGGTCCTGACGCGGCTGCGGATCGGGGTCACGTGGCCACCGTAGCGGGCGCGCCGCGGTTTGAGGCACGGCGTCGCGCCGGTTCTCTAGTCCGTCAACTCGTCGTAGTTGAGTACGCCCTCCACCATCGCCCAGTGCCGGAAGCCGCCTGGCCCGAATGGAAGCCGGTAGTCGCCGGCAATGAGCTCATCGGCGAGGTGCTCGACCTGACTGATCGTGAGCCGGCGTTCACGGATTCCATCACACAGCAGTGGAAGGGTGGCGGTGACCCGAAGGTCTTCGTCCTCGGCAATCTGTCGAGCAGTTCCGTCATCAAGGACCATCTCCCACCCGAGCGCGCTTCCGAGTGCTAGCACCCCGCACTCACCAAGGTTCTCCTCGCTCTCCAGCGGAACCAGCCGCTCTTCGTATCGTGAGAAGGCCGCGGCTACGGCGACGTCATCGCTGTGGTCGACTGTGATCCACTCAGCCTGGAGCACCTCCCACAACACAGGCTCGGTGTCGCACTGGCGCTCCAACTCGCGGGCAACGACTTGGGGTATGACGACGTGGCGCTCCTCGGTGAGGAACTTCAGCACCCCGAGCCAGCCTCGTAGCGTGAAGTGTCGCAGCGGCCCAGTGTCGAACACGAGTTGCTCTTTCAAGACACGAAGTTCCAGATCTCACCCTCGGTGCGCCGCGGGCGCGTTGGGAGGTCGCCTTCGGGCACGCTGCCGCGCAGTAGTTCGAGGGTTCGCTCCACGCTGAGTCGCGATTCGCGGTAGAGCGCGAGCACGGCTCGCTGATACTGAGGGGGTAAGAAGGTGCCCTCAAGATCGAAAGGGACGTTGAGTCCGTGCTCGATTATGTCGGCGGCGGTGGTGCGTGTTTCTCGGATCGCGGACGTGTCAGCGTCGATCTGCAACTCGCCAAGTCGGCGTGCAAGCGTGGTCATGTCGACCTGGAAGGCCGAAGCAGTCACGACGGCCGCTTCACGCACATCAAGGTGTGAGCAGCGTACCCAGTGCTTGCGCAGACCTGTCTCGGGCAGAAGGAAGGCGCGGGCAAAGCGATCGAGCCGAGACTCGATGTCCCCGCCGGCGTGAGTGACCCGCCAATCGACCGTGTAGTCATCCTGGACGAGGAAGTGCCCGAACTCGTGGGCAAGAGCGAGGCGACGACGTCCCACCTTGTTGCAGCTATTGATGAAGGTGACGGCACCCTTTCGGAGCAGTACCGTACCGGCGTCTGCCGTGTCTGCGCCAATGTCGTCAGCGAAAGCCCACAGCCCCAGTCGTGCAACCACTTTTGGTAGGTGGTAGACCGGCTCATCGGGAGCGAACCCGAGCCTTTCACGAGTGTGAGCCGCGAGGGACTCCGCTTCTGCCGGAGTGGAAGGGTGTGCGATTTCGTCGAGGGTGAACTCCGGACTCATCCGCTCCGGTGCAAGACGCTGAATGAACTCGACTTCGTTGGCGAGGCTGACCAGAATCTCGTCGATTCTCGACTCCGTCGTGTCCAGGCCCTGGCTCGATCGGTGGGAGACGATCGCGGGTATCGGCTCCTCGAACAAGCGGGCCATGCGCACGCCGATGGCGGCTGCCAGTCGATTGACTTCTAGCGCGGTGACCCTTCGCGTTCCAGTCTCGATCTTCGTCACCGCCGTGCGCTCAAGACCGGCTTTCGAGGCCAGATCGGTCTGGCTCAGTCCCGCTCTCTCCCGCTCCTGTCTGATCCGTTCTGCCAGCATCACGGTATCCATGTGTGCCATTTTCGCACATCTGACGTTCCTCTGTCCGCGCTTGCAGTCAAGGTACGGTGCGTGCCATCCCAGACACCTCGTGCCGCGAGTTGCGGCGTCCTGTCTGGTCTTCGTGTGGCCACGCGGTAGTGGCGGCTGATCGGGGGCTGGCGGGATGGGGGACGGAGTGCTAAACCAGAAGTTGTAGCCACATCGAGGGATCGCAAGGTCCCGGCGATGCGCGCCTGGTTCCGGAGACTTCGGAGCCTGCAAGTCACAGGAGGTGATGTGCGATGGCTACGACACGTTGGAATCCGTTCTACGAGATGGATCGACTGGTCGGCAACGCGTTGACGAGTGCTCGTGACGCCGCCGCGATGCCGATGGATCTGTACAAGACCGGGGACCACTTCGTCCTCAACGTCGATCTTCCGGGTGTTGACCCGGGC
>JBQGOU010000276.1:0-4638 GCA_052086865.1 Cellulomonadaceae bacterium | reverse complement strand
GACGGCGACGATCGGCCAGGTGTAGGGCCGGAGATACCGCCGAAGCAGCGTGACGAGCATTCGGTACTCCTGGGTGTGGGGGCGCGGGGGTGGGGGCTGGTGCTGGGGGCTGGGTGGCTAGGGGTGTGGTGAGTGCGAGGCGCGGGCCTCGCCAGGGTCGTCGGGCTCAAAAGCGCCCAGCAGAAGAAGGTCGGCGACGTCCTCCGCGCTCAGCGGCTGGGAGGAGACGTGCGGGGGCAGGTACCTGCCGAAGGCGAGCGACCGCAGCACGTCGAACAGCTGGTCCACGGGCAGCCGGAGCCGCCCGGCATCCGGCCCGAGCAGCTCCACCACTCCGGCCAGCAGCTCCTGGCGGAGTGCCAGGAACTCGGGGCTCGCGCTGCTGCCGTGGTGGTGCGGCCCGGGAATGGTGACGCCCTCCGGGAGGCTGGACGGGTCGATCTCGTGCAGCAAGGCCACGACGCGGAACCCCTCTCCCGCACGCCTGCTCATCTCCGTGACCATGGACACCAGCCGCTCGCGCAGCGGACCCTCGCGGACCAGTCGCGGAGTGTCGACGGCGGGCTGAGCGTGGAAGTGCTGGCGTGCGGCTTCCACGACGGCGGCGGCGATGAGGGCCTTCTTGTCGCTGAAGACGCGGAACAGCGTCCCCTCCGCCACGCCGGCGGCCGCGGCGAGGTCGCGGGTGCTGACGTCGGTGCCGTGCTCGAGGACATAGGGCGCCAGGGCGGTGGCAATCGCCTCCCGCCGCTGCTCGGGTGACAGCCGTGGTGCGCGGCCGTCCGTCCGCGCCGGGACGGCGCCACGGGACGGGGTACGCGTGCTCACCGATCCAGAGTAAATGAGTGAGTACTCACTTGCAAAGTCCGGCTGGTGCTGGCGCGGCCCCGCGCAGCGCGTTACGCCGCCCCGCGCCCCGCGCCCGCGCCCCCGCGCCTTGGCATGGTGCCGAACTCGTAGGTTTGGTACGAACTCGTAGGGTCCACGCTACGAAGTCGAGCGGGACCTACGAGCTCGCCAGCGCACCGCGGCGGGACCTACGAGCTCGCCAGCGCGGCGCCAGCCAGCCTGTCTACTGGCCGGGCTCGCCCTCGGCGGGTGCCGGGGCACCCGGCTCGGGCGGCGCAACCCCGGGCGCCGGCGGAACCGGCGGCGGACTGTAGGACCGACGACCGCGCTCAGGCTCCTGGCCCGAGGCGGAGTCAGGGTCGAACGGGCGCCCGGAGCGCTGTCCGGCGGACGTGGCGTCCTGGGTGGCGGCCTGCGCCTGGCGCCGGGCCTCGGCGAGCGCCTCGGCGGGGTCAGTGAGCGCGCTGGCACCCAAACCCCCGCGGTCGCGCAGTGGGCGGTACGCCGGCCGTTCGGCGGCGGGATCCCCCGCCCCGCCGTGCTCCCCGGACCCCCCGGTCTGGCCCGTCAGGCCCTGCACGACGTTGCCCAGCGCGGAGGTGAACTCGGTGGGCACCAGCCACATCTTGCTCGCCGCGCCGTTGGCGATCTGCGGCAGCGTCTGCAGGTACTGGTAGGCCAGGAGCTTCGGGTCGGCGTCACCCTCGTGGATGGCATCGAAGACCTGGAGGATCGCGCGGGACTCACCCTCGGCCTCGAGGATCTTGGCCTGCGCGGAACCCTCGGCGCGCAGAATCGCCGCCTGCTTCTCCCCCTCGGCGGTGAGGATCTGGGACTGCTTGACGCCCTCCGCCTGGAGGATCGCGGCACGACGGTCACGCTCGGCACGCATCTGCTGCTCCATGGAGCCCTGCACACTCTGCGGCGGGTCGATCGCCTTGAGCTCGACGCGGTTGACGCGGATGCCCCAGCGTCCCGTCGCCTCGTCGAGCACGCCACGCAGCTGGCCGTTGATCTGGTCACGGCTGGTCAGCGTCTGCTCGAGGTCCATGGACCCGATGACGTTACGCAGCGTGGTCACCGTGAGCTGCTCGATACCCACGATGTAGTTGGCGATCTCATACACCGCAGACTTGGGGTCGGTCACCTGGAAGTAGATGACGGTGTCGATGCTCACCACGAGGTTGTCGGACGTGATCACCGGCTGCGGCGGGAAGGACACGACCTGCTCACGCAGGTCCACCTGGGCACGGACGCGGTCGACGAACGGAATCAGCAGGTGCAGGCCGGCGTCGAAGGTGTGGGAGTAGCGGCCGAGTCGCTCCACCAGCCACGACTGGGCCTGCGGCACGATGCGCACCGACTTGCCGATGACGATGACCACGACGAGGGCGACGATGCCCGCGATGATCCATCCGATGTTGTCTGCCATGTGCGCGGCGCTCCTAGGGTGGTCGTGGTGCGATCAGATGCTGTGCGGGGTGGTGAGCGGTTCGACGACGGCGGTGGCTCCGTCGATCGTGCCAACCCGAACCTCGGCGTCCACAGGGAACACCTCGCCGTGCGCGCTGCGCGCCGTCCACACCTCGCCGCGCAGCTTGACCAGTCCACCACGCTCCGAGACCTCGCGCAGCACGACGGCGGTCTGCCCGATCTGGGCGGCGATGTTGGTCTCCGGCAGATGCTCCCGCTTGCGCAGGTTGCGCAGCAGCCACGGGCGCAGCGCAGCGAGCAGCACGGTCGAGACGACGGCGAACGCGATCATCTGCACGGGCAGGTTCGCTCCCAGGAGGGACGCCATGCTGGCCCCGAGCGCGCCCCCGGCGAACATGAACAGCACCAGGTCGAGGGTCAGGGCCTCGACCGCGATCAGCACCAGCATGATCGCCAGCCACCAGTACCAGTCCATGGTTCCCCCCTGTGCTCGGCTGAAGAGAGTCCGGCTAATGTCTTTGCCGCAACTTTACCAGTGCGGCGTGGTCGCTGAGCCGTCCTCGGACGTTCAGCGCAGGACGGCGTGCGCCCCGAACCGATCACCGCGCCGGGTCACCTCGAGCGGCAGGCCGAAGGTGGCGCTGAGGTTCTCGTCGGTGAGCGTCTGGGCGATCGGGCCGCTGGCCTGCACGCGACCGTCGCGCAGCAGCAGGACATGGGTGAAGTGCTCGGGGATCTCCTCCACGTGATGGGTGACCAGCACGGTCACCGGTGAGCGCGGGTCGCCCGCAATCTCCCCGAGCGCCGCCAGCAGCTCCTCGCGCCCGCCCAGGTCGAGGCCTGCGGCCGGCTCGTCCAGCAGCAGCAGCTCCGGGTCGGTCATCAGCGCCCGAGCGATCTGCACCCGCTTACGCTCACCGGAGCTCAGGGTGCCGAAGGTCCGCTCGGCGAACGGCGCCACGCCGAACAGCTCGAGCAGGTCTTGCGCCCTGACGACGTCGAGCTCGTCGTAGTGCTCGCGCCAGCGGCCGGTCATGCCGTAGGCCGCGGTCAGGACGACGTCGCGCACGGACTCGTCGCGCGGGATGCGCTCGGCCAGCGCGGCACTGGCCAGGCCGATCCGGGGCCGCAGCTCGAACACATCGACCCGTCCGAGCCGGGAGTCGAGAATCCCCACCGTCCCGGCCGTGGGGTGCATACGGGCAGAGGCGATCTGCAGCAGCGTGGTCTTGCCCGCACCGTTGCCCCCCAGCACCACCCAGCGCTCGTCCTCGCGCACGGTCCAGTCGATCGAGTCGAGGATCGTCACCGGGCCGCGGCGCACCGTCACACCCTGAAGGTCCAGAACAGCAGTCATGGCTCCCGAGCCTAACGGCACCGACGCGCCCACGGGCGCCGACGCCCCGGAGCGGGCCGAGGACGTACCGTGGAACGGTGGATCGAGAGCACACCACCGACCTTCCCCGCGCCGTCACGCTTGCGCTGTGGCTCGCCGCGGTGGCCGACGGCCGGGCCGACGCCGACCAGGCGGTCACCGCCGTGCGGGGCGAGGATGAGCCGCACTCGGTGGCGGACGAGGACCTGAGGGTCGTCGTGCGCCGGTGGACGCTGCCCGGCCCGCAGCCCCTGTGCGTCGCGGCGGCGCTGCCCGCGCCCGGGGACGCCACCGGGCTCCCCGCCCCGCTCTCGGCGCTCGCGCTGGAGGCCGGTGAGTGCGTGCTGCTGTCCCGCGACGGGCACGAGCTGGCGCTGGTGCCCCGCGTCGAACGCTTCGGCAGCGCGTGGGAGCCGGGCCACATCGTCACCTGGCAGACGTGCGAGGCGCCCAGGTGGCAGACCCGGCTGCTCGGTGCGGTCGGCACCCTGGCGGAGGCCGACCGCGAGCTGCGCAGCGCGCTGCGCCCGGCGACGGAGGCACGGGTGGGGCACGAACGCGCCCGAAGGCGTGAGGACGCAGTCCAGGCGATCACCCGGCTCGGCCGGGACGGCGGCGAGCGCTGGGACGTTCCCGACGGTCTGCCGGCGCGTCGGCTCCACGTGCTCTCGGCCGCAGCACGGCTGCGCGCCATTGTGGCGATCGCCACCTCGGACGACGGCGGTGCGATCAACCTGTGGCAGGCGGACCAGCGTGCGACGGCGCTGCGCGAGGTGGACCGGGTAGCCCGCCGCGCGCTGAGCGCCGCGAGCTATGCGCCGGCGAGCACCGAGCGGTAGACCTCGATCGTGCGGTCGGCGATCGCGTCCCAGGCGAAGTGCTCCTCCACCCGGGTACGAGCGGCCGCCCCCATCCGCGCGGCGCGCTGCGGATCGGAGACGATCTCGGTCAGTGCCGCCGCCAGGTCGGCCACGAAGGTC
>JBQGOU010000275.1:0-4659 GCA_052086865.1 Cellulomonadaceae bacterium | reverse complement strand
ATCGGCTCGGACCCGAGCGTGCTGGCCGGAGCGCTTGCGGAACCGGTGGGTCTGGATCGCGTGGCCGTCTACCCCGTCACGAGCTTCGGCGCCGCGATGGCCCCGCTGTACACCGTGCTGGCGCTCTGGGTCGGCGCGCTGCTGATGGCCGTCGCGATCCGCACCGATGTCCCCCGCGACGTGCTGCCGGGGCGCGCCGAGCTCACTCCGTACCAGAGGTTCTTCGGTCGGTACGGCATCTTCGCCGCCCTGGGCCTCCTGCAGAGCACGCTGGTGTGCCTGGGCCTCGTGCTGTTCATCCAGGTGGACGCCGTGCACCCGTTCCTGGTCATCGTCGCGGGATGGGTGATCTCGCTCGTGTTCACCCTGATCGTCTACTCCGCGGTGGTCGCCTTCGGCAACGCCGGCAAGGCCCTGTGCGTGCTGCTGCTGGTGATGCAGATCTCCAGCTCCGGCGGCGCCTACCCGCTGCAGATGCTCCCGCCCTGGTTCCAGAGCATCAGCCCGTTCCTCCCGGCAACGCACGCCATCGACGCGATGCGCGCCGCCATCGCCGGGATGTACCACGCCGACTACTGGGTCGCGCTGGCCACCCTGGCGCTGTTCGTCGTCCCCGCGCTGCTGGTCGGGCTCGTGCTGCGCACACCGCTGACGTCGATCAACGAGGACCTGGTGCGAGCGGTGGAGTCCACCAAGCTGATGTGACGGACCGCGCTCAGCCAGGGTGCCGCCGGACGATCGCGACGACCAGCCCCAGAACCGCCAGTGCGAGGCAGACTCCCGCGAGCACGTCGGTGACGAAGTGGTAGCCGAGGTACAGCCTGCTGCCCGCGACCAGCCCGACGACGGCCACGCTCACCGTGGCCCAGACGAGTAGTCCGCGGCGGGTCCGCCCCACCGACCACAGCAGGTATCCGAGCACGAAGACGAGCGTGGCGGCGCCGATGGTGTGCCCGGAGGGGAACGAGAAGCTCGTCTCGTGCGGGATCGTCATCGCCTCCGGAGGCGGGCGCGGGCGCCCGTACAGGAGCTTGACGAGGCTGGAGACCATGGTCGCGACGAGCATGGCGCCGACGAGCAGCAGCGGGCGTCGCCACTGGCCCGTGCGCCAGCCCCACACCGCGCACCCGGCGGCCACCAGAACGGGAAGCGCGAAGGGGCCGAACACCGTGGTGACGACCGTGAGCACCGCCGTGACCACCGGTGTGCGGTGCTCGATCATCCACTGCAGGACAGGCTCGTCGAGCCGCGCGAGCCCCGTGCCCTGGCGCACGGCGACGGCGAGCAGGGCGAAGAGCCCCGCGCCGAGCACCACTAGCAGCGGGCCCACCCAGGCCGGGGGCCGTGCATCCGCACGCGCGGCGCCGCCATCCATCCCGCGAGGTTACCGGCCCGGCCGGGAAAAAGACGTGCGCACCCGACGTCGGTCCTGGTTGGCTGGTGCCACACCGCGGTGACGTCCAGGGCAACGGCGTCGACACCGAAGCCCACCACCACCGAACGTCACGGAGTCCGACATGTTCCATCCCGACATCGAGTTCGAGGCCGCACGGCGCGAGCAGCTGCGCGGCCAGCGCGCCCGAGAGCGAGAACGACGGCGGCCGGAGCCGGTGCGCGTGCGCACCTTCCGGTCAACACAGCGCCGGTCATGACGGCCGGAAGGCCCCGCAGGACCTGATCACCATCGGACCTGCGGGGCTTTGCTGTGCGCGCGTACCCTGGGACCCGTGAGCAGCACACCCACCGACCGGATCGTCTGGATCGACTGCGAGATGACGGGGCTCGACCTGCACGCCGACGCCCTGATCGAGGTCGCCGTCGTCGTCACCGACTTCGAGCTCAAGGTCCTCGACGACGGCATCGACGTCATCATCCGCCCGCCGCAGCAGGCCCTCGAGCAGATGGGGGACTTCGTCCGCACGATGCACACGAGCTCCGGCCTGCTGGAGGAGCTGGACGCCGGCCTGACGCTGGAGCAGGCCCAGGCGCAGGTGCTCGACTATGTGCGCCGCTGGGTTCCGGTGGCCGGCAAGGCGCCGCTGGCCGGAAACAGCGTGGGGACGGACCGAGCCTTCCTCGAGCGAGACATGCCCGAGCTCGTGGCGCACCTGCACTACCGGATCGTCGACGTCTCCTCGATCAAGGAGCTGTCCCGGCGCTGGTATCCGCGGGTGTACTTCAACTCCCCCACCAAGCACGGCGGACACCGCGCTCTGGCGGACATCCGCGAGAGCATCGACGAGCTGCGCTACTACCGCGCGGCGGTGTTTGTGCCGCAGCCCGGCCCCGACTCGAAGACGGCACAGGCCATTGCCGCACGGATCGCGGCCGACCCGGTGGGCCCGAGGACTCCGGCGTCCTGACCCACCTGCAAGACCGGGTATACTTTTCGTCGGCCCACCCTCCGCACACCGCGGAAGACGGGTCATGGTGGCTATAGCTCAGCTGGTAGAGCACCGCGTTGTGGTCGCGGGGGCCGCGGGTTCAAGTCCCGTTAGCCACCCCAGATGGGTCAGGTGTGAACGTGCGACCAAGGGTCCGCCCTTGGTCAAGGTTCGCGCCTGGCCCTCTTTCTTTGCCTCGGCGGCCCAGGTCAGGGCGTCGGCACGGAGGCCGGACAGGCTCAGCCCGTCGTATGGGCTCCGGTAGCCGACGCGCACGTCGTCGGCCGACACCGTCGCCGCGGTCATCGCGGCCACGCCGGCATCAGGTCCACCAGAATCTACGCCTACGCCGACACCGAGATGAAACGATCCGCCCTCGCCAAAGCCGACCCGAACGGCGCGCATCAGACACGGCGACGTCCATCGCATCTGCGACCTGTCGGCATCGGCATCGGCATCGGCATCGGCATCGACGCCGCGATCCACGACGCCAGCACCATCGACACACCCGCCGCGCCCATAGGCGACGCAGAGAGCGTCGATCTCCCAGCCGCTCGCTGAGGGGAAGCGGTGACGCTAGTCGGCCTTGCAGCAGTCGTCGTCGCAGTGCTCGACGTCGCGTTCTCCGGTCAGTACGGAGACCGGCGCAGCGCAGCAGGCGTCTCCGCGCCACGCCTCGATGCCTTCACGGACCGCGAACCCAGCGATCACGAGAGCCGCGATGGAATCAGCCCACGCCCACCCGAGCAGGCTGTTCAGCAGCAGCCCAACCAGGAGCGCAGCAGACAGATAGGTGCAGATCAGGGTCTGCTTGGAATCCGCGACTGCCGAGGCCGACCCGAGTTCGCGGCCCGTTCGCCGCTCGAACCAGCTCAGGAAGGGCATCACCACCAGGCTCAGAGCTGCCAGCACGATCCCTACCGGTGAATGCTCGGGCTCGCGGAGGCCCGACAGTGACAGGATCGCGTCGACCGAGACATATGCGGCCAGACCGAAGAACGACACCGCGATCACCCGCAACGCGGTCTTCTCGCGCTCTTCGGGATCAGGGGCGGCGAACTGCCACGCCACCGCCGCGGCTGAGAGCACCTCCACGATCGAGTCCAGCCCGAACCCGATCAGCGCCGCAGACGACGCGGCGCCGCCCGCGGCCAGAGCGATGATCGCCTCGATGGTGTTCCAGGTGATGGTGATCGCCACCACGATCCTGATCCGCCGCCGCAGCACGCGCGTCCGCGCCGGGAGCGTCGCTACCGCCGTCACCGCACCGGCTCCGCGTCGCAGCATCCGGGAACCGAGCAGGCAGGGTCCGGGCAGGGTTCGTTCTCATCGACGGCGAGCGTCACGTCCACCAGCGCCGTCAACGCTGCCGCGAGATGCGGATCGGCGATCTCATATCGGGTCTGGCGGCCCTCGGGCTCGGCGACGACGATTCCGCATCCCCGCAGACACGCCAGGTGGTTCGACACGTTCGTGCGCGTCAGCTCCAGGTCACGGGCGAGCTGAGCCGGATAGCCCGGCGCGTCGAGCAGGGACAGCAGGATGCGGGACCGGGTCGCGTCGGCCATCGCCCGGCCCAGACGGTTCATCACGTCCACCCGCGAAGCACAAGTCAACATACACTGACCATACAGCGAACGCTGACCTAACGGCCACCGGAGCTCCACGGGCTCGTCAGGCAGTAACGTCATGGCAGCAGCAGGGGTGCATGGTCGATGAGCATGCACCCCCACATCTCTGAAAAGCGGCACTCGATCCGCATGTTCCCGCGAATCAGGCTTCAGGATTTCTGGACTTGCGGGAAGCTCCTGCGGCGCGGCTGCCGGTGTCGAACACGGCGAGCTCGTCGGAGTGGAGTTGGTGCTGGCAGACGAAGCTCCTGGCCGTGATCCGCCACAGACCTTGGCCGACGCCGAGGTTCGGCAGGAGCTGCTGCTCGGTGCCGGTCAGGCCGAGGGCGGTCGCGGTCGGCCCGAGCTGGACGGACTCCTGCCGATACACGATCCGCGTCTCGGCACCCGCGGGCAGTGAGTTGACCAGGGTTCAGGCGGGTGTTGAGGCCGGGGCCGTGGCCGAGGACGATGACGCGTCCACCGACGGCGCTGGCATCGGCGATGTGTTCGCCTTTCGGGTCGCCGGGCACGTAGTCGCGCCGCCCGAACGGCAGCGACCGGGTACAGAGCGACGTGGCCAGCGAGGACTTGCCTGAGCCAACGATCCCGGCCAGCACCACATTGGGTGCGGTGATGATCTCGCGCGCGTGGAGCACCCACGG
>JBQGOU010000274.1:0-4661 GCA_052086865.1 Cellulomonadaceae bacterium | reverse complement strand
TGAAGACGGCTGAGAACCTCGGCCTGGACGAGCGGGCGCAGCTGATAGGGATCATGACCTCCATGCAGGAGTCCAAGCTCGGGCTCCAAGACCATCCCACCGGATCAGGCAACGATGCTGGCATCTTCCAGCAGAGGACACTCAGTGGCTGGTACGGATCCATGGAGCAGGTGATGGATCCTGCCTACGCAGCGCGAGCCTTCTTCGAGGGCGTCAGCGCTACTTCCCCCGGTGGGTACGGCTCCGTCGGAGGCGGCGAAGGCCACGGGCACATCCCCGGCCTCATGGACATCGAGGGCTGGGAGTCCATGCCCCTAACCCAGGCTGCACAGCGTGTTCAGCGCAGCGCCTACCCTGACGCATACGCGGAGTGGGAGGCCCTTTCACGCCAGATCATGGCCTCTCTGGCAGGAGTTCCGGTCGCCGAAGCCAGCACCGATCTCGTTCATCACAGCATCGGATGCAGCCCAGATGACCTCCTCCCGTCCGTAGCCCCCGACGGGCTCCCCACGCAGGCACAACTCACCACCCCCTCCGCCCAGATCGCTTGCCCCGATGGCACAGCTGATCTCGGCGCCAACGTTGGCGGCTATCAGGGGAAGAAGATTCCGCTCCGCCTCTGCTCCATCCCGGGAACGGTCTGCACCGGATCCGACTGCGGACAGGGGCAGCTACAGGGCAAGGCCCGCGGCGAGGTCGTCGTCAACAGCCTCGTCGCCCCCCACTTCATCCAATGGCTCTCCGACACCCGCGCAGACGGCTACGACCCCAGTTTCAGTTCGTCCTTCCGCTCCTGGGAGTCCCAGCAGCGCATCTCCCGCGGTGGGACCAACGGCAACGCCGCCCGCCCCGGCTACTCGAACCACCAGATGGGCGCAGCAGTCGACATCTCCGGTCTCCCCGGCAGCTACAACAGGAACAACTGCGCCGGGACCACGCCGGACGGCTCCTGCAAGGCATCCAGCGCCGCCTGGCAGTCCTACTGGACCCACGGGATCGAGAACGGCGCAGCCTTCCACGACCAGGAGTTTTGGCACCTGGAATGGGTCATCACTCGCGCTGACCAGCGCAACATCCCCTTCATCTCCGCAGCGTGACCGAAAGGATCCCCAATGACCCCGCGCTCCAGGACCCTCCTTATAGCCTTCGTCGCCCTAGCGGCCGTAGTCCTCGTCGTCGCCGCCGTCGCAATCAACTCCATCGTGAACGCCACCAGCAACGACGACGCCGATACCTCTGCCTCAACCCCTATGAGCAGTGCGCCCCCTGCGGTCAGTGACGGTGGGGGAGAGGTTCCGGCAGACGCTCCTGAAGATGAGGGCACCGAACCCAGATCGCCCATCGAGGAATCCGCCGCCAACTTCCTCGCGGCCTACACCTCCGACGACGAAGGTGCCGACTGGACGACGGCGCTCACAGAGCTCACGACCCCGGTGATGCTCGCTTCCCTAGCCACCAGCGACCGGGGTGTCGCCGCCTCCCTTGCCGGAACAACTATCGGCACCGCCCAAGGAGCACAGGTCCCGGTCCTCAATGGGGGAGACACCGTCGCAACGATCCACCTCGTCCAGGTCGCCGACGACGACGAAGGCATCATCACCGAGGACTCCATCTGGTACGTCGATTACGTCGACTTCGCAGACCCGCCAGAAGCGACCGCCCTGCCCATGTCGAGCACTACCAACCGCGAGATCGCCGCTGACATAGAGCCAGCCGTCGCCGCTGTCCTGGCCCAGCCGGGAGGGCTTACCGACGACGCCCGCAAGGAGCAGATCTCCGCTGCCTTCACCGACCCCAAGGCAGCGTTCGAGATCAAACGCGGCGCTGGCAAGGACAAGCGCATCACCATGGGCGGCATCCATGACGTGCAGCTCGCCACGGACGAGGACGACAACCTCACCGCCACCGTGATCGCCCCCTGGCAGATCGACGGCGATTCACTCGTCCAATGGACCACCCTCACCCTCACCCTCACCCGCGATGACAACGGAGCCTGGATCGCCACCGACGCCACCGCCGACTAACGGCCCCACAACCACGGAACCAGCAAACCACGTAACCACGCCTGGTTACGACCATTGGAGGAGACCATGAGCAGCGCGTTCGACAGCATCGCCCGCATCGCCGAGAGGATCACCGGCGCGGTCAGTGGCAACGGTCGTCAGCAGACGTCGCAGTACGGTCCGGCTCTCGCACCGGGCTTCCCCGCCAAGGAGCACGGATGGAACAGGCCGTGGGGGCGGATCGAGACGACCTCGATCCGTACCCGCAAAAGCGCCAAGATGCTCTCCGTCAACACTGCGGAACGCCAGGTTGCGATCCTGACCACGATCACCGTCACCCCGGAGCTGCTCAACAGCCGCACCTGGAGACGCGCACGAGCCCTCCGGCGAAACCGGCTCAGCGACGCCTTCGTTCTCCCGCTCGCAGCGACACTCCTGCTCGGCGGAATCCTGCTGGGAACGGTCCTGCTCCCCCTGGCGTCGGTCGCTGCACTCGCGACCCTCTTGATCCTCGGACTCGCAGCCGGGCTCGCTGGCTTCACCTGGTACCGGAGCGCCACGCGGCAGGCAACCGCGACCCTGCAGCAGGAAGGCCACGACTGGCGAGAGATCGAGCTCGGCGCCGACGATCTCGCAACCCTCATCTCTCGACTCGACGCACTGGCGTTCGACTGGGAGAACGGCAAGGTCTCGGACGAGGTCTGGCACACCGCTTGGAAGCTCACCTACGAGGTGGCCTCGGCAGCATTCCGCGGGGCCCTCATCGATGAGACCAACTACGAGTTCCGGATCGCTCGCGACTACATCGACGCAGCACGCGACGCCCTCGGCACGTCCGGGCGCGTCGACGAGCTCCCCGCCCCCCAGCAGGCCTAACCAAACCCACAGACACGACCCGAACCCCAACGGAGGAACCCATGAGTACCGCGAGCATCACCATCACCCCCAACGGCAACACCACGATCACCATCGACGGCGACAGCCAGGAGATCAGCGCAGCCGGCGCTCGAGCGGCCAACGCCGTCAGCATGAGGAACGTCAAGAAGCACGCGGCGCGAATCGGCAACCCCGTGGACGTTGAGCTTCGCGAACCGCACGGGATTTCTCGGCTGACCGTCGCTCCCGATGGAACCATCACCCGACTGCCCAACGAGCCCGAGCGCGCCGCTGGCGCCCCCGCCGACTTCCCCCAATGGACGCAGGACGAGGCGGAGGGGATCCCCGAGCTGTTCCCCAGCGCGCTTCCCCCGGAACCCCAGATCCACCCGGAGGCTCCCGCCGAGCTTTCAGCCGAGGTGCCCGAGGAGACCCCGCGCGAGCAGAGCGCACAGCCATCGGTCGAAGATGTCGACCCGGCCTGGATTGAGCGAGCCCGGCAGCCCGCGACCCAGGGCGTTCGAGGGACTCTGAACGGCATGGGATTCAGCCTCGGCCCCGCTGCATCGGAGCTCGCCGACCGCCGAAGTGTCTACGACCAAGAGAACCTGGAGGCCGAGCAGCGGCGTGCCGAGGCGGACGCCGCTGCCCAGCGGGAGACCGAGGTGGCTAGGGATCGTCGGGAGCAGGAGACCCGGCGCGAGGCACGCCGCCGTGAAGATGAGAAGCTCGCCCGCGAGCAGCGCAGGGTCATCCAGACGAACTTCCAGGATGCACGCACCATCCTTGTGGCGAACCCCAAGGGCGGGTCCAGGAAGACAACGAGCACCTACCTCGTTGCAGCCACCCTCGGCATCATCCGTGGAGGCGGCGTTATCGCCTGGGATGCGAACGAGACCATGGGAACCCTCGGCGACAGGTCAGCGCAGGATGTGCACAGCCGCACCGTGGTGGACCTACTCGAACAGGCAGCAGACGACTTCGACTCCGTGGAAGGGAGCCGCGTTGGCACCCTCGACCGGTTCGTTCGCAACCAGGGGGACTCTCACTTCGCTGTCCTCGCATCCGACGAGGACGCAACAGCACAGGACATCGTGGACGGAGATGGATTCCGCCGAGTCCATGAGATCCTCACCCGGTTCTACCGCCTCGTGCTGGTCGACACCGGCAACAACATCCGCGCGGACCACTTCCTTGCCGCCGCCGAATCGGCAGACCAGCTCGTCATCCCGGTAGCAGCCAGTCGCGACAGTGCCAAGCCGGCCCAGGAGATGATGAAGGCACTTGCTGCCACCGGACATGAAGATCTCGTCCGGAACGCGGTCGTGCTGATCCATGACCTCAAGACCCGTGCCGCAGCTGACGAGAAGTACCTCGACACCGCCAGCGCAATCGCCCACGAGTTCGAGAACAAGGTCTCCGCGGTCGTGCCGATCCCGTTCGACGCCGCGCTCGAAGACGGCGAAGAGATCGACTACGCCGACCTCTCCAGCCCCACGCGGCGTGCCTACCAGGACGCGACTGCCGCGACCGCCACGCCCCTCCGGCGCGCCTCACTTGAAAATTTATTTGCGACCCCGCCTCACTGCCCCGCGCCCCCCCCCACGGGGGGGGGGGCCGCTGCTCTGTGCCCAGCACAAGGATCCGATGTGGTTTTGTGGTCGCTTCGGCTCACCGTTCGCTTGCCGCAGCCCTCGGCGGCCCCTCCAGCCTTGGCCTACATCTCGAACGTGATCGCGGGGTGTCGGCCCGGGAGGTGGAGCGCCGTCGCACCCCCTAGGG
>JBQGOU010000273.1:0-4666 GCA_052086865.1 Cellulomonadaceae bacterium | reverse complement strand
GCACCCATCAATCGGAAACCGACGACTCGCACAGCGACCGGACCGAATGAAGGGGGCGGCCCAGCCTCCCCCGGCATCTCGGGGGAACGTTCACAGTGTTCTCACGCGAAGGGACGCTGCTGCACGACGCGGAGAAGAGGTGCCAGGCCGCCCCGCAACACCGCGCGGGTCCCAGGATCACCGAGAGGCTGCCGCCGAATTCGATGGCCGGGCCGAGTGATTCGACCCATGAGGGCGCCGGTCCCGGACTCACCCCCGAGGGGCGGAGCCGACATGCGGCGACGGCGCCACCCTCGCAAGGGTGACGCGTCGCTCGGCCGGGCTCGGCGATGCAGGCCCGCCACAGGTGGGCGTGGTGGTGATGGCCACGCCCACCTGTGGTCGCTCAGGAGCGGGCGAAGAACATCTGGTTGACGGACTTGTTCGCACCCCAGGCGGAGGTGGGGCGGGCGCCCTTGCCGAGCTCCCACGCGATCGTCACCGAGCGACCACGCGTGATGGAACGCAGGCGCGAACCGGTGTGCACGTCACCCACACGCGAGGACGTCTTGGCGTTGATCACGGCCATGACCTGCGCCTTGCTCGCGTCGGCGGGCACCCGCACCGTCACGAACTGCCAGTTGTTCGCGCCCCAGAGGGCGCGGTCCTCGCGGTAACGCAGCACGCCGTCGTCGTCGAGGCGCGCCACGACCCGGGCCTGAGCCGCGGTCTTGGGCATGTACCGGTCCACCTGGAAGGTGCGCTGCACCGCCTTCACTGCGGGGACGCTCGGACGGGTCGTCGGGCGCGTGGTGGGCGTGGTCGTGGGGCGCGTCGTCGGCGCGGGCACCGTAGTCGCGGGCGACGTGGGCCGCGGCGTGATCGCCGGGACCGAGGTCGTCGGCGCCGGGCTCGTCGGCCGGGGGGGCCGTCGTCGGGTACACGCAGCACGGGAGCGGGGACGCCGTTTCTCCATGTGATGTCCCGTGTCGCCTGTCTGATCGACCCCGGCCTCACCTTCCTTAGCCGCGATGCCGAGGCCTGGTCCACGTTCTGCGGGCCGTCCGGGCGTGGACGGGCACGCCCGGCGCCGGCACAGAGCGTCCGAAGTGCCACGGGGCGGGCCGGCAGGCATGATCCGGGCGGGACGCGGCCCCCCACCGGGGGTGACCCTGCCGGGCCGCCGGGTCCGGACCCGGTCACGCGGCTCTCGGGACGGGCTGGGCGCGTACCTGCCGCTCTCAGCGCCCGCGGCAGGGAGTTCCGCGAGTGGGCGACGGAGGTCGGGGGCCGGACATCCCGTTGTCGGCAGGTATGGTAGGGTCATACCGTCGAGCTCCCCGCCCGAGGGGCATGACGAGGAGGTCAGCATGGCTCTGCGCGAACTCGAGTTCACGTCGCACAACGGCACCGACACCATCCAGGCCTGGGTGTACGAACCGGCGGTCACGCCGGTGGCGGTGGTCCAGCTCATCCACGGTCTCGGCGAGCACTCCCGCCGGTACCTGCACATGACGGCCGCGCTGGTGGATGCGGGGTTCGTCGTGGTCGCGGACGATCACGCGGGTCACGGTCGGACGGCGATGCAGTCGGGGACGTGGGGTGACGCCGGTGACGAGTCGGCGACGGTCATCGTGCAGGACGAGGTGACGCTGTACCGGAAGGCCAAGGAGCTGTTCCCCGACCTGCCGTACGTGGTGTTCGGCCACAGCCTGGGGTCGATGATCGCGCGGGCGCTGGTGCTGCAGCCGGGTGTCGAGGTCGACAGGCTCGCGCTGGGCGGTATCGCCGCGGGCATGCGCGGTGTCGAGTCGACGCTGGATCGCGAGGCCCTGAAGGCTGCCGTGGCGGCCGACGGTTCCGCCCCCGCTGCGGATGCGTTGGTGGGCCAGCTGTTCGACGGCTTCTACGACCGCCTCGGCCCGGACTTCGGCCCGACGGACTGGGTGGCGCGCAACGCGGACGTCGTCCGTGATCACGGCCGCGACCCTTTCAACAACTTCGGCGCCCCCTTGAGCAACCGGTTCCTGCAGGGCTTCGTCGACGTGTACGACCAGGCCAACGGCGACGACTTCTTCGACCGCCTTCCGCAGGTTCCCGTCGCGATCTTCGCGGGCGCGGAGGACCCGGTGACCAACTACGGCGAGGGTGCGCGCGAGGTCGCCCGGCGCCTGGAGGAGAAGGGCCACGACGTCGAACTCCACATCTACCCCGACGTCCGCCACGAGGTTCACAACGAGCCCGAGACCCTCGCCGAGATGGAGAACTCCCTCATCGAGTTCGTCCACCGCGCCGCCGGGCGGGACGACGCCTGACCCCCGAGGCGCACCCGGCCGCTCGCGCCCAAGCACCGTGACGGGGCCCTGCCGTGAGGATCGTCTCTCGGCAGGGCCCCGTCGGTGATGTGAGGTCTCAGGCCATGACGGGACGCACGCGTCGCCCAGCGAGGGGCTCGTCCATGGTGACCTCGCGAAGCGGAGGATGTCGCCGGTGGCGCAGCGAGGGCGAGAGGCCTGGCCACGGGTGACCTCGCCGAAGTGAAGGCGAGGATGCCGAGAGCAGGCTCCGCGACGAGTGCCTGAACATCAACAGCTTCTACTCGCTGCTCCACGCCCAGGTCGTGATCGGCGACTGGAAGACCGAATACAACCACGACCGCCGGCATTCATCGCTCGGCTACCTCGCACCCGTCGACTACGCTCGGCAATGCACCCATCAATCGGAAACCGACGACTCGCACAGCGACCGGACCGAATGAAGGGGGCGGCCCAATAACGCGCGGATGCGACCGACCTCGCGGCATGGTGGGCTCCACGAGCCAATCGGTGGGCACGACCTTGTCTGTACCAACTCAGGTGAGTCGATCATCAGCGGTTGTAGAGCGCTACAACGGATGGAAGACAGCGTCAAACTGTCAGCGAGGCCTGCTCTTCCTCGTCCATGTTGCGCACATCGCCGATCCGCGAGGCGACGGCCGCCGAGAACGGCAGGCCCCGCATGATGGAGTCCATGTACGCCCAGTCCGGCTCCCCGGACGCATCCGCGGGCAGGCGGATCGTGGTCTTCTTCATGCGCGCCATGTTCCACTTGTAGCCGTAGCTGAATCGGGTCTTCTCGACCCGGATGATCGTCGCCACGAAGAGCAGTGCCCACCGCGTGACTTCTTCTTTCGGGATGAGAACCTGCACATCGTCTGAAGCGCAGAAGGGACGGTCTTGGTAGAAGGCAAATCCCACTGATCCGTTGTAGGGCACGGTGAGGCAATGAGAATCAAACATCGGTTCCAGATCACACATGTCTGTGATGCCGTTATTCTTCTCAGACGCCCCAATGAAGCGCGTGGTACCGGGCACGCGCTGCGCCTTCGTCACCCGCCGCCCCTTCTTCACCGTAAAGAGGTCCTCGAGCACGAATCGCGGCCACTCATGCGGGTCATTGAGGTCGACGTCGGGCGCGATCGCACGTGACAGCCCGCTATAGGTAGGGATCTGAGCCGTCGACACCCAATCAGGCAAATCATCTGGAACCTCCAGCGTCCCGAGGGTGCGGTTAGCCTCACGTCCGAAAGCACTGTACCGAAATGCGTTCGCCCGAATGCACATCGCATAGAAGAGGCGCCCCTTGGTGCTCATCTCTTCGTTACGCGGGGAAAGCACGGCCACGTTCTGAGCTCTGTAGAACGGCAGCTGTTGGACATAGGTCGACAAGAGCCGCGACCCGCCGAGTGCGACGGTGAGCAGCCCAGGCGAGTAAGGTTTCACACCAGCGAGAGGCTCGACGAAGCCCGCGATCCCCGACTTCCCATTGAGCCCTCCGATGCGACCGACGAATGCAACACCAGCGAGTCGATCAGTACGGGTCATTTTGTTCATGTCGAACTTGTTGCCGTACTCGATCTGGAAAAGGTCATTGAGCGTGCTCACTCGCCGACCTCATCCGAGACGTCGTCGATTGAGCTGCCGACTGTGAACAGCGCGTAGTCGAACAGAACCTTTTCAAAATCTGACTTGTCAAGTTTCGAGTAGTCAGTCTTCATGTAGGCCTCGGCGACCCACTCGTCGTCAGCGCCGACGCGCTGCATGACAGCCTCGCCGGGGTTAACCTCGCGGTTGCGGTACGTGTCGACCCAGCGGTCGCGGGTTGCTGCCCATGTTCGGTGTCGGTCGACGCGCCCGAGATTTTTGACCTTGATGAAGGTGTCGTCGCGCCAGTAACCGAAGCACGTCTTGCGGTCGTTCTTCTCGTGAGACACACCCGCAGTAAACACCATGATGCACGTGATCACGCCGACCGGGTAAAAGACCTCGGGAGGCATAGACATGACGGCTTCGAGCGTGTGCTTCTTGAGCAGGTTATTCTTATGGACGCTCGGAGCAGTCGCTCAGGTCACAGGAACGATGGCGATGCCGGTTCCGCCGGGCGCGAGGCTGTCGAGCATCTGCTCGACGAACCGCAACTCATGAAGATCTTCCTTGGTCTTCGCGTACGGCGGGTTGATCATGCCCACGTTCGCCTTGTGCTTCTTCACCGCGGCGCTAATGGCCGTGTCGAAGCACGAGCCTTGGTGGAGGTTCGCCTTCCCGTCGCCGCGCAGGATCATGTTGGATGCACCTAGCGCGTACATACTCGGGCTCTGCTCGACACCGATCAGGCGGTTCTTCTTGATGTCTTCGACCTCGGCCTCGGT
>JBQGOU010000272.1:0-4668 GCA_052086865.1 Cellulomonadaceae bacterium | reverse complement strand
CTTCCCCAGCATCGTGCTGGAATCAGCGTGTCCAAGATCAGGGGTCAAGCCCCATAGTCGATGCGAAGCGCTTCCAGGGCCGCCCCGAGCTCAGGGTCGAGGGTGGGATCCTGCGGCCTCGGGTCGAGAAGCTGTTCGTGGGCGGACGGGACCGCACACGGCTCATCGACGGCGTGATCAAGCAGGTCGAGCTCGTCCGGAGTCTTGTGGACCCCGTTCCCGTCACCGGCGCACTGTGCTTCGTCGACGCGAGCTGGCCGCTCTTCGGGGGCGCGTTCACGACGCGTGGCATCCACGTGGTCTGGCCGAGGCGGCTGGTCACGTCGCTGACCGAGGTCACGGACGGCCCGGTCGATGTCGCGTCGGTCAGCGCTGCGACCGCGGCCCGCTTCGCAGCAGCCTGACGGCGCGGCGTCGCGGCTACTCCTCGCCGTCGAAGAGCCCGCCGTCGAGCAGCCAGTGGTAGCGCAGCCGCAGCGCACGCTCGGTGCTCGCCGCGAGCGCCGCGACGACCAGGGAGACGTTCGCCCAGGACGGCAGGGCCACCGGGCTGGTGAACGAACCCAGGCGCTCGGCCACGGGCGGGATCGCGGTGATCTGCTCGACGAGCTGCGGGATGCCCAGGGCAAGGGCGACGAGGAGCACCAGGACCGACACGAGCCCGATCGCGCGGCTGAGCCCGGGATGGGCGCGTTCGAGCCGGGCACGCCGGCCCTCGGCCGACGCGGGATCGGGCACGAGCCTGCGCTCGGCCCCCTCAGTGGTGACGAAGTGGCACCGGCGAAGCCCGTAGCCGCTCACGGCGACCTCGATGGTGCCGCCCGGGATCGCGAACACCGCAGGGAGCTTGGACTGGGCGTGGTTGACGCCGTCGCGGTAGAGCTGCGCAAAGACCTCGCCGTTCTCATCGCCCCCGTGGCGTACGTCGACGGACCAGACACCCGGCGTGCCGCTCCCGTCTCCCAGGCGCAGATGGAACAGGGATCGCGAGAACGGCTGCCACCAGCGATAGGGCTGAAGCGCATGGCCGTCGCCGGGCTGCACGCGACGCTTCCTGGCCACCGGGCTTCCCCTCTCGCGGGCGGACGGGTCTCCCCCAGTCTCCACGACGACGCGCCGGGGCGCCTGGAACGGAGTCCTCACACCACCCCGACCCACAGCCCGTCGCGGGCGCGGGTCATCGCGACGTAGAGCTCGCGGCGCAGCAGCACGGTCTTCTCCGACTCCGCGCTGTCCTCGTCGGAGGACTGCTCCGCGAGCCAGTCGCGGCGCACGTCGGCCAGCAGCACCTGCTTGAACTCCAGGCCCTTGGCGCGCGTGACGGTGCCGACCTTGACGGCGTCGACGCAGCCGCCGTCGTACTCGTACAGGTCGATCGAGGGAATGCCCGCATCGCGCAGGTGCGCGCGCACCTGCTCAGCCGCCTTGGTGCCGACGCACAGGACGCCGATGTCGCCGCGGGTCGTCCCGACCTCGCGCGTCACCTTGCGCACCTGGTCGACCACCCGGCCGCTGCGGGTCACGGTTCCGGCCACGTCGCCCCTGCTCAGCACCGGGTGGTCGCCGGAGTCGATGTCGACGTACTGGTCGCCGGCCACGAGCCGGCTCGCAGGGAGTGCAGCATCCGCGCGGCGCTGGTCGATGGTCAGGCGGTGACGGCGTCCGGTGCGCGCGAGGTTGGCGTAGTCGTCGAAGCGCGTGATGCCGCGGGCCTTGATGACCTGGTTGATCTCCTCGCGCCAGTACCGCTCGGTGCTGCCGCCGAGGTCGCGCAGCTTCTCCCGCCCGGCGTGGTGCCAGGCGCGGCTCCAGGCGTCGTCGATGGCCTTGCCGCGAATCCGCACGTCGATGCCGCGCTCGTCGAGCACCCGCCGGGCGAAGGCGTGCACCCCGCAGAACTCGATCTGCCCGACGGCGTCCGGCGCAAGCCGTTCCAGCAGCCGGCCCAGGACGTTGGGCAGGGTCTTGACGTAGGTCGTCACGAGCACGGTGCCCGGGCGCGTGCGTGCCAGGTAGGCGGCGCGGTGCAGCCCGACGACGGTCTTTCCCGTCCCTGCGGCGCCGCGGATCCGCGAGGGGCCGTTGAAGCTGCGGCGCACGAGCTTGGCCTGCGTCGGGTGCAGGAACGTCATCCACTCCTCGACGGGGGCGGCCATCAGGCCTTCGAGCAGCGCGGCCTCGACCTCGGAGGCTGTCAGCAGCTCGCCCTGCTCGATCTCGGCTGGCGGCTCGGGCAGCACCGGCTCGGGCAGGGCGGTGTTCACCGGCGCCGGGGCGCCGACGGGCGGGCAGTAGGCGATGATCCGGGCGACGACGGCGTCGACCTGCGAGCTGGTCAGCCGGGTGCCGTTGCGTGCGATGTGCCGGACGACGTCCCCCTCACCGACCACTGCGACCGGGCCGACCTGGCCCGAGACACCCTTGCGTCCGGCGAGCACGACGACGGGGTGCACCTCTCCGGGTGCCAGGCCGATCTCCACGAGCTCGCCCTCGGTCTTGTAGGCGAGGTCGGCGAGGTTCATGACGTCGTCGGTCGCGTCCTCCTGGCCGCGGAAGATGCGCTCGCCGTCGATCCCGACTTCGGCCCAGGCCGTCGTGTCGACGATGAACACGCCTCCGGGCCCGACGACGATCATGTCGACCTGCGCGCGCCGGCTCCCCGGCCACGCGCGGTCGGCGAGCAGGTGGTAGCCGGCTGCGGCCAGGGGTGCCAGGGCCTTGGCGGTGCGCTTCTCCGTCACAGCGGCGATCGCGTAGTTCGACGCCTTCGACTCTGCTGCCTTCGCGGCGTCCTGGTGAGCCGCCGCCTGGGCGCGCAGCCGACGCGCCTCAAGATCCGCGGAATGGCCTGCGGGCATGCTCTCGACCTCCTGGGTTCCTCAGGGTGATCGGCAGGACCGGGGTGGGAGTTGAATCGGGCGCCCCCGCGATCATCAGCTTCGGCGGCTGCCCTGAGTACATGGTTGGCCACGAACTGCTGGAACGCGTGTTGCGGCTTCAATGCCGACGCGCGTCGTGAGTTGCGTGACGCGATCGACCAGTCGCTCCCCGCGGATGTCCCTCCGCAACTCGCCGCGCTGCTGGACACCAGGATCGCCGAGACCGACTCCCGCCCCGTGGAGGCCGTCCCATGGGAGATCGTGCGGGACCGGGCGCGCGCCAAGGTCGCCGCGGCGATCGAGTCTGCGTGAGTTTCCGGCGCGGATCGACGCACCCACGCCGTACTCAAGTTGAGCTCCACCGGATATCGCGTTTCGGGGCCACCGGGTGTTGCCGGTGGGCGCCACCGGTCGTGGCGGCGCTCACCGGCGCGCGGGTCAGTTGGTCGTCACGGTATGTTGGTCGCGCGTCACTCCCAACCAGATCGGTGAAGATCCGCATAGGTGGGTCCTACGCCGTGACCAGCTGCATCAGCTCGGTGTAGTCGGTGACGACGTCGTAGGTGACGTCGTTGCCGTTCTTCTCGCTGAGAGAGGCGAAGAACTTGCGGGCACACTCGATTTTGGCGTCCTCGACACCCTTGAGCTGGAGTGTGGACAGCGAGCCCTTGGTCTCGGCGACGAAGTAGACGTGCTTCACACTGCCCTCCGTGAATGCGATGGCCCAGTCCGGGTTGTAGTCACCGACCGGCGTAGGGATGAAGAACCCGCGCGGAAGCTTCGCGTAGACGGCGACCTCGTGGCTGGTGTCCAGTTCGGTGACGAACTCGCGCTCGATCTTGGAGTCGGTGACCACGTAGTCGTAGACGTGCTTCTTGAGCTTCGACCCTGCCTTCGAGAAGTCTTGGGCGGTCTGATTCTCGGTGAAGATCGCAGAGTCGAAGCGGTCTTCGAGCGCGTCGTAAGCGAGGTGCTCGACGATGACCGTGGCCTTCTGCTCGTTGATGAGTCGCGCCGCCTCGGTGATGAACTGCTCGGGGTTGAGGCGGAACTTGGCGAACGTTCCTGGCGTGACGCCGCGGAGGATCGCAGCGACCGTGCGACGGGTGAGCTGGGTCTTCTCGGTGATCTCGCCCAGCAGGTCGTACTTCACCTGCGAGCCTGCGCTGACAGTCTCGGTGTGCGTCTGCGTGGTCTGCACCGCGAAGCCGGCGCCGCTGGTCAGGTCGTCAGCCTCCAACTGCTCGCGCTGCTGGCCGGCTTGCACGACGTATTGCAGTGCAGCGACGTTGAGGTGCTTGTCGAGGTGGTCGATCGCCTTGCGGACCAACTCGTCGGAGTCGAACTCAACCTGGTAGACGGCGCGGTGGTTGATCCTGCCCCACAGGGCCTGGAACTCCTTGCGAGCAAAGTTGGCCTCGTTCAGCGGTATCTTCTTCGGCTTGCGGTCATCGGTGGGCACCGGCAGGTCCAGGTAGAGAACGTCAATCAGCGGCCACACGAAGTCGATGACAGGCTTGAGTACCTCAGAGGTCGGAGCGGCGAGTGTCCCGTCTTCCTTGGCCTGCTTGTAGGCGTCGGAGATGGTGTCGTCGTCGTTCACGTAGTCGTTCTTGACCAGGTACTTGTAGAGCGCCTGGGCGACGGCTTCCTCGATGACCGACTCGCCCGAGAGGGTCTGGATGGTCTTGCCGACGAAGAACTTGACGCTGGCCTTGCGCGGCCGGGCGGCGAGCGACTCGGAGATTTCGCGTTGGAGGCCGGTCACGAAGTCGGTGTAGGACTCGTC
>JBQGOU010000271.1:0-4679 GCA_052086865.1 Cellulomonadaceae bacterium | reverse complement strand
CTCGAGACCGGCGGGTTCAGACCCCGACTACACCCTGGATTCGGATGAGCCGGATGAGCCTTGCTGGTAACGTTCTGCTAGGAAGGCGCGGTCTTGGACGCGGCGAGGTGCGCGAAGAGTGGGGGCACGCTCGCCCGGCTCCGATCGTGGCGCAGCCTGCCGACCACCCTGGCTCATCACCCACTCACATGTGAAAAACAGCGGGCCGAGAGGAGATCCATCGATGATCGTTCCCAGGTACTACGAGGACTTGGCCGTTCTGCACGAGAACACGCTCCCGGCACGTTCCTACTACATCCCGAGTTCCACGCCGCTCGACCCCGGTCCGGAGGCTCGTGACTCCTCCGATCGTCTGCAGCTGCTGAACGGTGAGTGGTCGTTCCGGTACTTCGAGAGCATCCACGAGCTTCGGGACCACTTCTACGAGCGCGACTTCCCCGCGGGCGGTTTCGATCGTGTGCCGGTGCCGAGCACGTGGCAGCACCAGGGCTACGACCACCACCAGTACACGAACATCCGCTACCCCTTCCCGCTCGATCCGCCGTTCGTCCCGCAGGACAATCCGTGCGGCGCGTACGTCCACGAGTTCGAGTACACGCCCAGTGAAAACGCCCCGAGCTCTCATCTCACCTTCGAAGGCGTCGACTCCTGCTTCTACGTGTGGCTCAACGGCAAGTACGTCGGCTACAGCCAGGTCTCGCACGCCACCGCCGAGTTCGACGTCACCGAGATCATCGAGCCGGGCACCAACCGCCTGGCCGTCCTTGTACTCAAGTGGTGCGACGGCAGCTACCTGGAAGATCAGGACAAGTTCCGCGTCAGCGGGATCTTCGGCGACGTCTACCTGCTCTCGCGGCCGGCCTCCGTCCTCTTCGACCACTTCACCACCACGACGATCGACACGACGGGGGCCACGGTCGAGATCCGGGGGCTCTACCGCGGCAAGTCCGTGCCGACCTCCGCCGAACTCACCGACGCCGATGGGACGCGCGTCGCAAGCGGTGAGTTGCAGGAGTTCTCCGGCGACGACACGTACACCCACCGGGTCCAGCTGCGCGTTGAGGACCCGCAGCTGTGGGCCGCCGAGAATCCTTACCTCTATACCCTCACCCTCACCTCACCGCAGGAGGTCGTCACCGACCGCGTCGGCATCCGTGAGATCACGGTCGTGAATGCCGTCGTCCACGTCAATGGGCAGCCGATCAAGCTGCGCGGCGTCAACCGCCACGACTCCGACCCGGTCACCGGCCCGGCCATCGACCTCGATCACATGAAAACCGACCTGCGGTTGATGAAGCAGCACAACATCAACGCGGTGCGCAGCTCTCACTATCCAAACGCGCCGCGCTTTTACCAGCTGTGCGACGAATATGGATTCTTCGTCATGGGCGAGGCCGACAACGAGAGCCACGGCACCCAGTTTCAGTTCCTGGAGGACCCCTCCTTCGCGAATCAGGTCGAACACTGGAACGAGCCGATCGCGGACAACCCCGAGTGGATCGAGGCGACCCTCGACCGCACCCGACTTTGCGTCATCCGTGAGAAGAACCGCCCGAGCATCGTCATGTGGTCGGCGGGCAACGAGGGCGCATACGGGTGCACTTTCGAAGCCGCGCTCGCGTGGATGGCCGAGTTCGACCCCACCCGCCTTACGCACTACGAGAGCGCCTTCTACCGTAACAGCAAGCGGAAGTACGACTACTCGAACATCGACCTCTACAGCCGGATGTACCCCGCGCTGCACGAGATTCACGAGTACCTCGATTCCGACCCGGACAAGCCGTTCATCCTCGTGGAATACAGCCACGCCATGGGCAACGGCCCCGGTGACCTCGAAAACTACTGGGAGATCATCCGGGCCGACGAGCGCATGTGCGGCGGCTTCGTGTGGGAATGGTGCGACCACGCCGTCTACAAGGGCAAGGCCGACAACGGCAAGGACATCTATTTCTATGGCGGTGACCACGGCGAAGACAT
This sequence comes from Cellulomonadaceae bacterium, assembly GCA_052086865.1. Lineage (GTDB taxonomy): Bacteria > Actinomycetota > Actinomycetes > Actinomycetales > Cellulomonadaceae > Flavimobilis. The sequence continues at coordinate 2,702 of JBQGOU010000271.1, read as the reverse complement.
CCACGACGGCAACTTCTGCATGGATGGTCTCGTCTACCCCGATCGCACGCCCCACACGGGTCTGTTGGAGCTCAAGAACGTCTACCGGCCTGTCCGCGTCCTCGGGTTCGACCGGCACACCGGCCGGCTCACCCTGCGCAACGACATGGACTTCACCGATCTGCGCGATCACATCTACCTGACCTGCGGAGTCGTTTGCGACGGCGAGGTGGTCATGACTGTGCGCGTCGATCTCGACGAGAGCGTGCCGCCGCGGTCCGAGACAACCGTGACGCTCACGCCGACCGTGCCCGAGGCGGGCACCTGCCACCTGCTCGTGACGTCTCATCTGAAGGGCGAGGTGCCATTCCTCACGGAGGGGCATGAGCTCGGCTTCGACGAACTCGAACTGACCACCGCCGATGGACGCAACCAGAAGGCGGTCGCTCTCCTGGAGGGCACCGAGCCGGGCTCGGGCCGGTTGCGCGTCACCGAGGACGCCTCCTCCATCACCGTCGAGTCCGAGGCGTTCCGGTACGCCTTCGACACGCGCACAGGGCTGCCCCAGACCATGACCCTCGGCGGTCGGGATCTGCTCGATGCTCCCGCGCAGATCAATATCTGGCGGGCACCGACGGACAACGACATGAACATCAAAGCCGAGTGGAGACGCGCCCACTACGACGCCGCCTCGGCACGCGCCTACTCCGCAAGCGTCGAGCCAGGCGCGGATGCGGTGACGCTCACCTTCCCCCTCGCGGTCGTGGCGCCCACGATCCAGCCGATCCTGAAGGTGGAGGCCGCCTGGCACGTGAACACCTCCGGTGCGGTGCAGGCGTCCCTCTCAGTGAGGCGTGACCCTGCCTTTCCGCCGCTGCCCCGCTTCGGGATCAGGCTGTTCCTGCCTAAGGAGATGTCGCAGGTTACCTATTGCGGCTTGGGTCCGTTCGAGAGCTACGTCGACAAACGCCGAGCTTCCCATCACGGCCTCTTTGGCTCCGACGTCTTCCGCCTGCACGAGGACTACCTGCGTCCGCAGGAGAACGGCAGCCACGCGGACTGTGACTACGTCATCGTGGCCGGAGGCGGTCTGTCCCTCACCGCCGTGGGGAGCGAGACCTTCTCCTTCAACGCCTCCCCTTACACGCAGGAAGAGCTGGCGAGACGTGCCCACAGCCATGAACTCGTACCGGCGGGCAGCACCGTTTTGTGCCTGGACCACGCCAACGCCGGGATCGGGTCCAACAGCTGCGGTCCTGAACTCCTCGAAAAGTACCGCGTGGATGCCGAGACGTTCCGGTTCGACATCACCCTGATTCCCACCATCGAGCAGTGAACTAGTGAAGGGTCACAACGACGTGTCTGCCACCCAAGAGAAGACGTACCTCAAGTGGTACAACAAGATCGGTTATGGATCGGGCGATGTCGGCGGGAACGTCGTGTATGCGTTCCTGTCCGCGTTCGTCATGATCTACCTCACCGATGCCGTGGGCTTGAACCCAGGCATCATCGGCACATTGATCATGGCCTCCCGGCTTTTCGACGGGGTCAGTGACCTCTTCTTCGGAAACCTCATCGACCGCACGCACACGAAGATGGGCAAGGCACGTCCGTGGATGTTCTGGGCGTACTTCGGTTGCGCCGCCACGCTCATCGCCACCTTCGCGATCCCGACCAACGTCGGCCAGACCGCGCAATACGCCTGGTTCTTCATCGCCTACACGCTGCTGAACGCGGTCTTCTTCACGGCCAACAACATCGCCTTCTCGGCGTTGACGGCGCTCATCACCAAGAACGGTGCCGAGCGTGTGCAGATGGGCTCCATCCGCTTCATGTTCGCCTTCGGGACGAGCATGCTCATCCAGACCTTCACCGTCGCAGGTGTGCAACAGTTCGGTGGCGGCGCCCAGGGCTGGCGCACGATCGCCATCATCTACGCCGTGATCGGGCTAGCCGTGAACTCGCTGTCGGTGTTCTCGGTGCGCGAGCTTTCGCGCGAGGAGCTTGCGGACCGGCCGGGCGCCCACCATGACCCCGCGGAGCTCGCCGAGGTGGAGGTGACCAGCTTCAAGGAGGCCGCGAAGCTCGTGGTGGCCAACAAGTACTACCTCATCATCCTACTCGTGTTCCTCCTGGCGCAGATCTTCACCGCGACGCTCAACATGGGGATCTACTTCATGACGTACATCCTCGGCGACGCGAACCTTCTCGGAGTCTTCGCGTGGGCGATCAACGCGCCGTTGATCATCGGTCTGCTCTTCACCCCGTTCCTCGTGAAGCGGTTCGGTGAGATGTGCCGGGTGAACATCACCGGGTATGTGATCGCGGTCGTCGGCCGGCTCGGTGTCCTCGTCGCGGCGTACATGGGCAGCATTCCCCTCATGCTCCTCTTCACGGGCCTGGCCTCGCTCGGGATGAGCCCGCTGCAAGGCACGTTGAACGCACTGATAGCCGAGGCGTCCGAGTACACCTACCTCACCAAGAACCGGCGCATCGATGGGGTCATGTACTCCTGTACCTCGTTCGGCGTGAAGCTGGGCGGCGGAATCGGGACGGCACTGGCAGGATGGCTGCTCGCATGGAGTGGCTACGTCGGTGGTGCGGACACGCAGCCGGAGTCCGCGCTGCAGATGATCAGCTTCATGTACCTGTGGATCCCGGCCATCATGAACTTCATCATCCTGCTGCTGCTGACGCGCCTCGACGTGGAGAAGGCCAATAGG
>JBQGOU010000270.1:0-4700 GCA_052086865.1 Cellulomonadaceae bacterium | reverse complement strand
ATATCGGTGGTCCCCAACCGCACGATCGGGTGGTCCCCAAAGCTTCAAATACTCACTGAATGTCGGCATCGGGGAATGTCTGCTCCAGCAGTAGTCCTAACCGCAGGTACTCTTTTTCGTCGATCGTCACGACGAGTATCGAGTCATGGGGCTTCAGTAGGCGCTTAGCAAGTTTGAGTCTCCGCTCCATGAACGCGAGCCATTTCGAGTGACGGTAGAGGTCATCACCCTCGACGTAGTCGTTGTTGTACTTCCAGTCTCGTGCGCCCGAGTTGTACGGAGGATCAATGTAGATTGCGTCGACCGACTGCTCGTGTGTGAACGTCAACTGCTCCAACACGTGGAAATTCTCACCGTTGATTACCGTGTGGGACGGCTTGTCGCCACCATTTTCGACCGCACCGTCCGGCCTCAGGCCTGGATAGATGCGATCCCTAAATTCTGCGACAAGGACGAGGTCGTCGAGATCAACCGTTAAAGTCTCGGTCTCCTCGATGCTGGGGGGTTGTGATGTCCACCGAATCCTCTTTGATTGCAGTCACAACCCAGACGCGCTGGTCCCCGCGAGCCGTGGATCCTCGCGAAGGAAGAACTCGGACCTTGCTTCCCTTGCGGATCTTGTGACCTGCTAACTCCACTGCTTCGGGAGCATGTCGCTCGAAGTTGAGCCCGAAGGGCAGACGCTCCTGGAACGGTCGGATCTCGGCTTCTAGGTCCTCACCAAGCTGCGGGTCAAGCTGCTTGGCAGCGCGCAAAAGGTCCGTCAACCGAGACATCTAGATCCTTACTTCGCATGGCTCGGGTCCGTCTCTGCACGTCACAGTGCGTCTCGGACCCTCCTTGTCATCCTATCTCGGGGTCCGATTGCGCACGCGGACTTGCCATCGGCGGGCGTGGCATGCCGCGTTTAAGTGGGACCGAGGCTGCGACTGCCCTGCCTCCGGTTCTGCGCTGCGCGGCCCGCCACGCTAGGCGTGGCCGGGAGATCTCCTGAAGAGCACGGGACCTGCCTGCTCACGAACAAGGAGGACCTCATGACGACCAGCGCCCGCATCATCCGCCACGCCGAGCCCCGCGCGTGGCTTGGTTGTCTCGCGTGCCATAACGAAGGCGATCTCGTCGGTCAGTGGTACGACGCCGAAGAGTGCGACGAGGTCACGCCGGCCCAGCTGCACGGTCACGCGACCGACCACGAGGAGCTGTGGGTCATGGACCACGAGGGCATCCCGATCCAAGGCGAGATGGACCCGATGACCGCGGCCCAGTGGGGCCGCGTCCTCGCCTCGGTGCCCGAGCACCAGCGCGAGGCCCTCTTCGCCTGGGTCCGCTCCGGGAGCTACGTCGCCGAGGGCGAAGGCGACTTCCCATCGCTCGAGGTCTTCGGGGATGTCTACGAGGGTGAGTGGTGCTCATGGCGCGAGTACGCCGACCACATGCTCGAGGAGGGCGGCCTGCTCGAGGGTGTCTCCGATGAGGTCCGGCGCTACATCGACTACGACCAGTGGGCACGTGACCTGCTGATGGACTACACGGTCGAGTACGCCGAGGACGGCGGCGTCATCGTCTTCCGCAACCTCTGAACTTGTAGGCGCGTTTACTGCACTGTCACGTAAACGCGCCTATAGCATGTCTAACAGATCCCTGCCTCTCATAGGAGCCCCACCATGCGACGCCACCTGATCACCGCCACCACGCTCGCTATCGCCGCCACCGCCATGCTCACCGGCTGCAGCGGCGACAACCTCGAGGGCACGTACCTCGACGCCAAGGAGGGGCGCTACATGCTCGTCCTCGGCGAGGATGGCACCTGCGGCCACCAGGAACAGACGAACCCGCAGGCTGAGATCGACGATGATTGCTCCTGGAGCCGCAACGGCGACGAGCTGACCTTCGTTGGCCTGATGAGCTACAACGTCTACGGCACGGTCAACGACGACGGCTCGATCACCATCCCGCACCAGAACCACGTCACCTCGAAGCTGCTGCAGAAGCAGGAGAGCTGAGCGCGATCACGAGACCCCCGGGGAGCATCCGCTCCTCGGGGGTTCTTTTTCTTGATCTCCGTGGTTGCAGGGGTCAGGGGATAATCAGGCATGCGCATTAATGATTTCTTCCAGGAGCCAGCAGGGACTGGCAACCCCTGGGATTCATCGGAGCCGGTTCTCAACGCCGACCTGATCACCCAGCTCGCACAGGGCACCGCCCACGACCCGAACCCACTGGAGACAGCGCTTGAGCTCACCAGGCTCGTCCGCGCAGAGTACGAGTCCTACGGCACCGAGAAGTCGCACCTGCGGACCGACGAAGACGAGGCGAGGGCCGCACTCAAGGCGCTCCGCATGCTCCTCAAGCGGAGGGGCATCGTCTTCGACCCTCCATGGCGTGACTTCTCCGAGTTTCAGAGCCACTGGATGGCTGAAGGTGCCCGGGGTAGCGGTAGCTGGCAAGCCCGCCGCGACATCATCGAGAAGGTGTTTCGGCCGATCCAAAACCAGCTTGAGGAGGCCGAAGCGCGGCAGTTCATGGGCGAACTGACCGAAGGCATCTCGCCGCACGGCGATCTCGGCTGGACTGACGTCGACGATCACATCGCACAGCTGCGGCAGCGCTTCAGGTCAGCCTCCACGCCTGTCGACTACAAGGATGTGGGCAACCGTTGCGTCGGCGTCCTCGAGGCGCTCAGCGCCCACGTCTACGACCCTGCGGTGCACTGCCCACCGGAACTCTCAGAGCCTCCGGTCGACAAGACCGACATCCGCATCGGCGCGTACATCGACCACCGCCTGCCCGGCAAGTCCAATGAGGAGCTGCGGGGGCTGACCAAGAAGGCGTCGGCTCTCGCCCACAAGATGAAGCACTCACCGAAGGCCGACCGGACCACGACCGGCATCACCGCGGATGCCGTGATTCTGTTGGCGAACATCTTGCGTCGACTCGAGGACGGCTGAGGTCCTCCACGCAGACCAGGGCGCCCGTCGATCCTCCTGCGTCGGATCACCGGGCTGTGAAGTGGATCGGTGAATGGCGGGCTTCTGGTGGGGGTGAGTGGCGTTAGCTGGTGATGAGGGTGCTGGCGGCTGCTTCGATGACGTCGTCGGTGATGGTGTCGAGTTGGTTGATCTTCAAGACGCGTCCGATCTGGGGGAAGAGGCGTTCGAGGAGGCGGAAGTTGCCTCGGGTGATGCGTTCGATCGCGGCGATGGCCTGGGCGTCGGTGAAGTCTTCGGGGTCGAGAGTGCGGCCGAGGCGCTTCCAGTGGCGGGTCAGGACGAACAGCAGTTCCTCGCGTGCGAGGGCGCGGTAGCGGTGGGAGAACCCAAGGCGGCTGTAGAGCTGGGGGTAGTGGCGGAACCGTTGGTCAATGCCGGGCATCCCGATGAACATGAGGGCGACGTGGTGGCGGTCGTGGAGGTCTCGGAGTAGCTCGAGTGAGGTCGGTGTGAGTCGTTCGGCCTCGTCGATGATGATCAGTTCAGTGAAGTCGATGGTGCGGGGAACGTCGGTGGTCGTGATCTTCCCGATCGCGCAGAGATGCTCGTAGATCAGCACACCGACCTTGCCGCGGTAGAACTCGATATCGCGCATGAGATCGCGGTGCTTGGCGAGGACCTCTGGGGTGTAGAACACGGTGCGGGAGCGGTGGGCGGCGGCGTAGTGCTTCAGGTCCGCCTCGCTGCGCGGGCCCCAGGCTTGAATGAAGGGTTCGAGGGTGTCCCAGTGGGCGTACCGACGGGCGGACTGCGTCTTACCGACGCCGGCCTCGCCGTGGCAGATGCCGATGGTGACGTCCTTGCGGATGGCGCCGGCGAACTCGGTGAAGCGGCGGTGTTCCTTGGTGACGATGAAGTCGCGGTTCATCTACTCGTCCTCTTCGTAGGTCTTCAGGCGCTTCGTGGGCCGTCGCGCGGGAGCGGGCGGGTCGTCAGGGGGTCGTGGAGTCGTGGGTATGCGGTCGTTGATGTCTTTGCGCAGTTGCCGGCGGCGGGCTCGTCGGGCGGTTTCGATGTCGTGCAGGCTGTAGCGCTGGTTGGGGTGGGCTTCATCGATCGCTGTGCATACGAAGGAGTCGTGGTCGTAGATCCGGATCTCGGACAGGTCCCGGGGGTCGTAACGGATGGTGACGGTGCGCCCGACGAACGAGGCGAGCGTGGGCGAGAGGTAGCGCTGACCTTGGAAGTGGATCCCGTCGCGCTGGACGGTGCGATGCTTGGAGACCCGCAGGAGTAGCCCGTCGAGCTCCTCGAGACTCTCCGGGAGTCGCGGCAGCCATCCCTCAGCGATCCAGGCCACCTTCGGGCTCGTGCGGATCGCGGTGTGCGTGCGCTGGTTGTACTGGCCGACGAACTCCCCGACGGCTCGGTCGAGACCAGGAAGGTCCAGCACCGGCACGGGGTGTGGGTGTCCAGGGGTGAGGCGCCCGGGCAGGGTCGCGAGCAGTTCGGTGTTGACGGTGTGGAAGAACCGCTCGATCTTTCCTCTGCCCTGGGGGCGGGCGACGGCGGAGTGGATGATGCGGATCCTCAGGGCGATCGCGGTGTACTCGAGATGATGGCTGGTGAAGTCGCTGCCATGGTCGACGTAGAGCACGTCCGGGATGCCGCACATCGGCCAGGCGGGGTCGCTCTTCGGCCAGATCGCCTGGCGCAGCGCCAATGCGGTGTTCATCGCCGAGGGCGCGCCCTCGAAGACCATGTATCCGC
>JBQGOU010000269.1:0-4722 GCA_052086865.1 Cellulomonadaceae bacterium | reverse complement strand
CTCTCAGCTCGTCGTCCACCATGGCGCAGGCCCGCTCGGCGACGTCGTCGCCGGCGGCGACCTGTTCGCCGAGCCAGTCGTGCAGGGTCCGCGGGATGTACTCCAGGAACAGCACGAGGCTCGCTGAGGACTGCTCCAACGCCTCGATCCGGCCACGCACGTGAGCCCCGCCGCCCCAGTGGGCGACGGCGCGTTCGACGTCGGCCAGCTCCTCGGGAAGGGGCTGGCCCGCGTCAGGCAGCACCCGCCAGTGGTGCATCAGGGGGAAGCCGCCGTGCTCACCGGCGAGCACCCAGTCCGTGGTCATCACGTGCACGGCGAGCTCCCGCCAGGCACCGAACCCGGGGCTACCGATGCTGCCGACCCCGTAGTGGCAGAAGGTCGGCAGCTCGAACAGGTTCGCCGTGGAGCGGATGTTCCCCGGTGCGAGCTCGAGGTCGGTGAGGCGCACCTGCTTGACGAAGACCGCGGTGCCGTCGACCTCCAGCAGGAGCGTCCGTCCGCCGATGCCGACACCGATCGGTGTGGCTGCCTCCACGAGCTCGCGGAGCCTGCGATCGCTGCACAACGACAGCGCCGTGGAGACGGAACCGTGTGCGGCCATGCGTGCACCATGGGATTGTCGGGGATCGTCAACGATGCCCCTGACGGAGTCCCAAGGGCCTGGAGCCGCCTCAGCCCAGCATGCTGGTGCCGGAGTAGATGTGCAGCACCGGGACGTGCAGCTCCTCGCGGGCCCGGGACGCCCAGTCCTGACGGAAGGTGTCCTCCACGGCGTGCGGGCGGGTGACCACGATGACGCTCTCGACGTCCGAGGTGGCGGCGACCGCGGCGCGCAGGGCGGGCAGCGGGTCGTCCTCGGTGATCTCCCCGTCGGCCTTCGCATCACCGGCGTGGAGCTCGGCCAGCGTCGTGGCGAGCTGCTCCTGGGCGGTCGACGTCGCCTTCGTGGTGTCCGGCTCACCCTCGCGTACGGCCTCCCACGCGTGGCGCGGGCCGCCGATGTACAGCTCGTCGAGGAGGGCGACGAAGAGGTTGCGCTCGGTGTCCGCGGGCACGAGCACGTGGTACCGCACGTCCTCGGGGCCGTGCAGTCCGAGGATGTGGGCGACGTCCACGTCGAGAAGGGCGTCTTCGGTCAGGATGATGATCGTCGGGCTCACACGACCACTCTAGGCCCCCAGGAGCCATCGGCCGAGCAGCGTGCCGGAGTGGTGCAGCAGGTGCGCGAGCCGCACCTGGCGGCGCACGAGAGGCCCCACGCCTCCGGTCACGCGTCCGGCGGCCCCGCCGACGAGCAGTGGACTGGTGGTCAGGCACAGCTCGTCCACGAGCCCGGCGTCCAGGAGCGTGCCCAGCAGCGTGGGACCGCCCTCGGTGAGCACGCGGCCCAGGCCGCGCCCGGCGAGCTCGCGTAGCGCCGCCGCGAGGTCGACGTCCGCGCCCGTCACCACGAGCCGGTCGTGCGGCACCCCGGCCAGTCGCAGCGCCCCGGCCGTCGTGGTCACGACGATCGTGTCCGGATCGGTGGCAATCACGTCCGGGACGGCGCCCGATCGGGTCACGACCGCGAGGCGCAGCCCTGGGTGGCGCCCGGCCCGCGCGCGCAGCTCACGCAGCGCGGGCGCCACCTCGAGCGGCGCATACCCCTCGGCACGGACCGTTCCGGCTCCGACCAGGACGACGTCGGCCAGCGCGCGCTGAACCGCGAAGGCGCGCGCGTCGGCGGGTCCGTTGATCGTCCCCGACCGGTGATCGGGGCCCCAGGCCGCACCGTCGACCGTCGTGACCATGTTGGCGCGCACGTGGCACCGGCCCGAGGCGGGGTCGGGGTGGGCGTAGAGCTGGCCCAGCTCGTGCTCGGCCGGGTCCGCCTCGAGCGTGGCCGGGTAGGGCAGGAGGAGGTCGAGCGCGGGGTGCATGATCTCAGGCTACGGGGGTGTGCGACCGCGCGGGCCCGGACCGGCCCGCTGACGTATCCTTGCCGCCGTGCGCCACCTGACCGAAGTCCGCCCCGCCATGAGTCGGGACCGACTGCTCACCGAGCTCCTCCCGCCCCGGCACTTCCGGCATGCGTCGTTCGACACCTACCGACCGGATCCCCTCCACCCGAGCCAGGCGCAGGCGCTCGAGCGGCTGCGCCTGACCGCGGACGGGCTGGTCGCCCCGCGCTCGCGCGGACCGTGGTGGCGGCGCAGGTCAGGCGGGCCGGCCGCGGTGTACCTGGACGGGGGTTTCGGGGTGGGCAAGACGCACCTGCTCGCTGCGCTGGCCCACCAGCTCGGCCCGCGGGCGGCCTACGGCACCTTCGTCGAGTACACCAACCTGGTGGGTGCGCTCGGCTTCGGGCCCACCGTCGAGGCGCTCGGGCAGCGCGACCTGGTCTGCATCGACGAGTTCGAGCTCGACGACCCGGGAGACACGGTGCTGATGTCCCGGCTGCTGCGGGAGCTCGCCGACCGGGGCGTGGCCCTGGCGGCGACGTCGAACACCCTGCCGGAGGCGCTCGGTGAGGGGCGCTTCGCGGCCGAGGACTTCCTGCGGGAGATTCAGGCGATGGCCGCCCGGTTCGAGGTGCTGCGCATCGACGGGCCGGACTATCGGGGCCGGGACACGGTTACCGAGGCGTCCGGACTCCCGGACGACGTCCTCCTCGCAGCCGCCCAGCGCGAGGACGCGAGCCTGGACGACTTCACGCAGCTGGTCGCTCATCTCGCACAGGTGCACCCGAGCCGCTACGGGGCGGTGCTCGACGGCGTCTGCCTGGTCGCGCTGCGCAACGTGCAGCCGGTGTCGGGGCAGGCCGAGGCGCTGCGCCTGGTCGTGTTCGTGGACCGGCTCTACGACCGCGACGTGCCCGTCCTGCTCGGCGGAGCGGGGGAGGCGGACCTGTTCAGCCCGGCGATGCTCACCGGCGGGTACCGCAAGAAGTACTTCCGGGCGCTGTCCCGGCTCGGAGCCCTCGCCGAGCAGGGCAGGGCCGGTCTCGCCGCCGCGGTGGACTGAACACGACTCGGGGCCTGGCCGTCACAAGGTCGCCGCGAGGCGCTGCCGCTCGACTTCGACGTCGAAGTCCGCGTCGGGCCAGTCGAGGTCCATGTCCCGCAGCGTCCCGCGCAACAGCTCGGTGACGGCCAGGCGCGCGTACCACTTGTGGTCGGCGGGTACGACGTGCCAGGGCGCGCAGGGCGTGCTCGTGCGGTCCAGCACTGCCTGGTAGGCCTCGGTGTAGTCGGCCCAGCGCTCGCGCGTGTCGACATCGGACGGACTGTACTTCCAGTGCTTGTCCGCCCGTTCGAGACGCTTGGCGAGACGCAGGCCCTGCTCCGCATAGGAGATGGCCAGAACCACCTTGATGATCCGGGTGCCGCTGTTCGCGATCTTCTCCTCGAACCGGTTGATCTCGTCGTAGCGCTTCTCCCACACCTCGGCCGGGACCAGGTTCGCCACCCGTGCGACGAGCACGTCCTCGTAGTGCGAGCGGTCGAAGAGCCCGATGTAGCCGGGCCGGGGCAGCGCCCGGCGTACGCGCCACAGGAAGTGGTGCCTACGCTCCTCGGCGGTCGGCACACCGAAGGACCGCAGGGCGACGCCCTGGGGGTCCACCATCCCGAACACGTGCCGGGCAATGCCTCCCTTGCCGGAGGTGTCCATACCCTGCACGACGACCAGGACGGCCTGCGAGCCGCCGGTGCGCCCGTGGGCGTAGAGTCGCTCCTGGAGCTCGGAGAGCTCCTCGCCCAGCCTGGCGGTACGTGCCACGGCCTTCTTCCGCGAGTGCTTCCAGCCGGGTGTGCTCGCCCGGTCTAGGTCCGCGAGGCGGAACCCCTCGGGAACCTGCAGGATCGACGTGTTCATGGTCACCTTCCTGGGTCGGGTCCAACGATCGTCACGGAGTCCGGTTCGACGACGACGCTCCCCGCCCAGTCGTCGGTTCCGACCACGACGACGGCGGGTTGCCACGAGGCGAGCACGCTGTCCGCGCGTGCCACCTCGAAGCGCACGCGGTGGCCGGTCGGGTTGAGCAGCACGGACACCCGTCCGCGCCGGATGCGGAGCGGGCCGGGCTGCGGGCCGTCCTGGGCGCGGGTCTGCCTGCGCGGGCCGACCGGGTCGTGCGGCGGTGCCGGCACGCCTTCGGCGAACCCGTCCTCGACGACCTCCACGCGGCGCAGATCGCCCGAGGCGAGGTCCGGTGCCTCGCGGCGCAGCCGGACGAGCCGCCGGTGCCAGGCGAGCAGGTGACCGTGCACCCCGCGGGTGGCCTCGTCCCAGCGCAGCACGCTGTGCTCCCGCGTGGCCGGGTCCTGCGGGTCGGGGACCTCGAAGTCCGGTCCGTACAGACTCGCCCAGCCGTGTCCGCCGAACTCCTGGGTGCGGCCCTGGCTCACGGCGGCCGCAAGCTCCGGCTCCTCGTGGTCGGTGAAGAACTGGAAGTCGGTGCTCGCGCCCCACTCGTCGCCCATGAACAGCATGGGCGTGAACGCCGAGGTGAAGACGATCGCCGCGGTGATCGCGAGGTGGCCGGCGGACAACGACCCGCTGGGACGGTCGCCCAGCGCCCGGTTGCCAACCTGGTCGTGGTTCGCCGCGAAGACGACGAAGCGGTGCCCGTCGGTGTCGATGGGGACAGGTGCTCCCCAGACCGTGTGGCGGAAGGTCGAGTAGGTGCCGGTGTGCAGGAAGGCGTGGGTGAGGGTCTGGCGCAGGGCGTCCACCGAG
>JBQGOU010000268.1:0-4731 GCA_052086865.1 Cellulomonadaceae bacterium | reverse complement strand
CCGCGCTCCTACTCAGCGGTGAGGGATGCGAGCAGGTCAAGTTTCTCGGCGTCTGCGCTGTGCTCAGCCGGGTAGTAGACGACAAGGACAAGGTCGTCGATCGGCATCTTCTCGCGGTGGAGGCGCAGCGCGCCGAGACTCGGATGATTGACAACCGCGGTGCCACCCGTGAGCTGCCGGATATCATGCCGAGCCCACAGTGTGCGGAAACGTGCGTTGGCGAGCGAGAGCTCGCCGACGAGTTCGATGGCGCGCGGGTCATCGGTCTCGTCGCCGAGAGAACGACGGAAAGCAGCGATAAACTCGTCGACTGCCGTCTCCCAGTCCTCGTGGAAGTCGCGCTCGGCGGGGTCCAGCATCAACGAGCGCAGTCGGTTGTTCCCTGGCTCCAGGCGGGGGTTGAAGGCGATCGCGAACGGATTGGCAGCGAGGACGTCGAAGTAGCGGTTCTCGATGAACGCGGGCATGTTCAGCGCTGCGAGCAAGTCGCGCAGGCGGGCAGGCACCCACTCGGCGCGCCCGGAGGCTTTCGCGCGGCGGACACGAGGGCGCGGGCCGCCGAGGCTCATCAGGTGGTCGGCTTCGATCTCGTCGAGGCGCAGCACCCGGGCGAGCGATTCCAAGACCTGGCGCGAGGGGTTCTTGTCGCGGCCACGTTCGAGCCTGAAGTAGTAGTCAGCGCTAATACCGGCGAGGAGCGCAACCTCCTCACGCCGAAGACCGGGGACTCTGCGCCCCGATCCAGCAGGGATGCCCGCCTGCTCGGGAGTGACCAGCGCACGGCGCGCGCTCAGGTACTCCCCGAGCCGGTTGTCGTTGTTGCCGTCCATGCGATCAACGGTAGCCATTCCCCACCGATCGAAAGGTGCCCTGTCAGGACGCGGATCAGCGGGGTCCTTCCTCGGCTTCGAGCATCGGCCGAGCATGGATGCATGCCGGCGATCGAGCCGGGAGACCATCCGGCCCATAGTCGGAGACGGACAAGTGAGGAAGCACATGGATATCAGCGGACGTACCGTCCTGATCGTCGGAGGCACCACGGGAATAGGACGTGCCCTCGCCCAGCGATTCGTTGACGCGGGCAGCACGGTCGTTGTCGGCGGGCGCAACATCGAGCAGGTCGACGGCGTCGAGACGGTGCGCATCGATGTCACCGATGCGGCGTCGGTCGCTCGGGCGCGCGATGAGGTGCTGGCGAAGCACCCCGACCTTGACGTCGTCGTGACGATGTCGGGGGTCATGCTCACTGAGGATCTGCGCGACCCGGACCACATCGCCCAGGCCGAGACCACGATCTCGGTGAACCTGCTCGGCACGATCCGCGTGATCGATGCGTTCACCCCGCACCTGCTCGGCCGTGGCGCCGGCGGCATCATCACTGTCTCCTCGGGCATCGGCTTCCTGCCGTTCCCGCTCATGGCGACGTACGGCGCGTCGAAGGCGGCCGTGCACTCGTACACTGAATCGCTGCGCGCGCACCTCGTCGGCACTGGCATCGCCGTGACCGAGCTGATCCCACCGGCCGTCGCTAACGCCGGCCAGGAGAAGCTCAACCCGAATGCTCTGCCTATGGGCGATTTCCTCGACGAGGTCATCGGGCTTCTGGCCCAGAACCCGACTCCGAAGGAGATCGTCGTCGAGCGTGCCAGGCCCCTCCGCTGGGCTGAGCACGAAGACACCTACGAGGAACTCCTCGCCGCTCGGTCCCAGTCGCTCAGTAACCTCCCCGGACGCTGAGCCGGAGCAGCAGCGTCCCGGATCATCCGGGGCCGTCGCTTGTGGCGGCAAGGAGCGCAGTGATGGCGTCGCTGATCGGTGTGGGGATGTCGTGTCTGCGCGCGAGACGCGAGATGACGCCGTTGCGGATATCCCATTCAAGTGGTCTGCCCGCTTCCCGGTCGGTGAGGATCGAGGTGCTCATATCGGCGGGGAATGCTTGGAAGCGGGCCAGGATGGCAGCGGGCACGTCATCGCTCAGTGCTGCTCCTTCCGCATGCGAAACGGCCAGGCACTCTTTCAGATAGTCGAGAGTGAGGTCCGCGAAGTCAGGGCGGGTGAACACGCCGGCACGCCGACCGGTGAGCGCCATGAGCCCGGCAGCGGCATTCTGGAGAAGCTTGCGCCAGGCGAGAGTGGTGAAGTCGCCCGCGAGTTCGACCTGGCAGCGCGTGTCGCGCAGGACATCCGCGATGCGCTCCGCCTCCGGTGATGCGGGAAGCGTCAGCCGGGGCTCGCCCCGCAGGAGGATGGTGCCGTCTTCCTGCGACTGCGCCGGGAACCAGACGACCGCGGGGACGACCTCTACTCCCTCAGGAACATGGGGTCGAACGGCAGCGATCTGCTCGACGCCGTTCTGCAACACGCAGACCACGGTCCCGGGGGCGCACAAAGCACGCAGCCAGGGGGCTGCCGCCGCGGTCTGGGTGGCCTTGACCGCCAAGAAGAGCACATCCGCCTTCTCGGGCTGCGCAGCAGGATCGGTGCGCACGGGGCCGGGAACGACGATCCGGCGGTCGCCGTCGATCAGGGTGAGCTCTGTTCGCGGCGTGCGACCGTAGAGCGTCGGTGTGTTGCCTGCCTCATGTAGGAGTGCGGACACCGTCGTCCCGATGGCTCCCGGGCCCACGACTCCAACGCGCTTGCGCTCCCTGAAAGAACTCGGTTGCTGCTCTGTCACCATGCGCCAATGTTACGCTATTACCTATGGCAAGATCATCAAGTAACTCCGTTTCTACCGCCGAGGATCCGCTGCGCCGCTGGCTCGGAACGGTTCAGGCGCGGAGTGCGGGGCTGGTGGCAAGCGAGGCAAAGGTTGTCGACCTCGTGCTGGAGGACCCGTTGTTCGTGGGAAGGAGCACGACGGCGCAAGTCGCCGAGCGAGCAGGGGTCTCGGCACCAAGCGTGATCCGTGCCGCCCGCGCAATCGGTTTCTCGGGCTTCGCTGAACTGAAGCTGGAAATCGCCCGCGCTCGCGGAACAGCGGAGTTCTTCGCCCCGCCACACACGCTCACGAGCACCGATTCGACGCGCACGATCATCGACACGACAGCGCGCACAGGGATCGACGCGCTCACCGCCCTCAGCGGCGCGATCGACCCGGACGCTCTCGACCAGGCGGTCTCTGCGATCCGTGGCGCGGGGCAACTCCTCGCCTATGGTGCGGGCCCATCGGCGACGGTCGCGGCCGATGTCGTGTTCCGGCTGCGTTCGCTGGGCGTGCGGACATCGGGGGTCGTCGATCACGAGTCCGCGATGATCGCGGCACGCCTGCTCGACCCCGGCGACGTCGTCGTCGCCGTCAGCTCGACCGGTCGCACCGACATGACCGTCGCGATCGCCGACGCCGCCGCGACCGCCGACGCGACCGTCATCGCCATCACCAACCAGTACGGCACACCACTCACCGATGTCTCCGCCGTCGCACTCGTCGTGGGCGGCGCGCCGCTGACGACGCAGATGGCCGCTGCCGGGAGCCGGCTGGCACAGCTTGTCGTCGTCGACGCTCTCGCAGCTGCATTGGCACTGCGCGATCCCGACCGTGTCTCGCGCGCGGAACGGGCCGGGATCGACCTGCCCGACATCACCTGATGCCACCAGTCACCGTTGCGATCGTCCTCGTCGCCGCAGTCGCCCACGCTGGCTGGAACCTCGTATCGAAGTACAAGAAAGGCGACACGCTGCTGTTCGTGGGCGACTACACGACCGCTTCCGCGATCCTGTGTCTCCCTCTCGCGATCGGTGCCGCCGTCTCCGGTTCGCAACCGATCACCTGGGCCCTGGTCGCCGCTGCGGCCGTGTCCGCCGCCCTGCACCTGACGTACTCGCTCACCCTGCAGGCGGGCTACGACCGAGCAGACCTCGGAGTCGTCTATCCGATCGCTCGCGGCGTCGGGCCGCTGCTCACCATCGTGATCGCTATCTTCCTGCTCGGAGAACGCCCCACGGCGCTGGCGATCATCGGAGCGCTCGTTATCCTCGCAGGCATCCTCGTCGTCACGGGCAACCCCTTCCAGAGAACGGGCAGCCGCCCCCTCCGCGGCATCGCATGGGGTACTACCACCGGAGCCACGATCGCCGCCTACACGCTGTGGGACGCGTTCGCGATCGGCTCCATCGGGCTCGCACCCGTCAGTTACTACGCCGGCACGCTCGTCGTCCAGGTCGTATTCCTGGCTCCAGCCATCATCAGACGCCGCGCAGCGTTCGCGAACACCCTCCGCGTAAATCGCGCGCCTATCGCCGCGGTCGCAGTGCTGTCCCCGCTCGCGTACATCCTTGTGCTGACCGCAATGCAAACCTCACCCGTGGCACTCGTCGCGCCACTGCGGGAGGCATCCATCGTGATCGGCGCGCTCCTCGCCTGGCGTCTCTTCGGCGAAGGACACCTCGCCCGGCGTCTGATCGGCGCCGTGATCGTACTTGCCGGCATTGCCGGCATCAGCCTGTAGTCGCAATGCCAGACCAGGTACGACTCAGCGACTTTCTCCGCGTTTGATCGCCTTTTCGCCGCTCTCAGCACCCGGTGCTGCGGCCTGAGCTCCAACGTCGCGTCTCCAGCCTATGAGCGTGATTCGCGCGCGCTGCCGGATGTCGCCGTTCTGGTTCAGAGTTTGGTGGCTCATCACAATCCAGGGTGTAGTCGGGATCTGAATCCGCCGGTCTCGAGCAGGGATCTGGCGATGGTATGTCGACCTCGGGGTTATGTTGACCGGCTCGGTGAGCGCCCAGGCG
>JBQGOU010000267.1:0-4732 GCA_052086865.1 Cellulomonadaceae bacterium | reverse complement strand
CCTGCCAGCTCAGGGGCACCATCTCCTTGAGGGACCGGCCCACCAGCATCGAGGGCCGCGACAGCGGCGTGACGAGCATGCGCTCGTGGGCGCCGGTCTGGAACTCGAACAGCAGGTTCGCCCCGGTCGTCGACGTGCCGAACAGGGCCGTCATGACGAGGATCGAGGGCACGAACCACTGCCATACGTTGCCGCCGAGCGCGCCCTCGGCCTGGTCCCCGAGCGAGCCGACGAGCAGAGGCCCGAAGAGGGCGAGGAAGACGACGGGCTGGACGAGTCCGAACATGACCGAGAAGGGGTCGCGCAGCACCGGTCGGAGCTCGCGGACGAGCACGAGCCAGATGTCGCGCGCGGGGTTGCGTGCCGCGGTCAGCTCGCTCACGGGTGCCCCTGTGGTGGGTGGTGTGGTCGTCGCGGTGCTCATGCGGCGTCCTTCCCGGCGCCTGCGGGCGCCTGTTCGGTCGTGATCGGGGGCAAGGATCCGGCCTCGCGCAGGCTGCGGCCGGTGAGGGTGAGGAACACGTCGTCGAGGGTCGGCCGACGCAGGTCCGCCGAGGTCACGACGAACCCCGTGGCCTCGGTCGCACGCAGCAGCGTGGGCAGCGCACTCGGCCCGTGGTCGACGCGAACCTGCAGCTCGCTACTGCCGTCGGGCACGGTCGCGCCAGGGCCGGAGGACGGTGCGATCCCGTGCGCTCCCGTCCTCGACGGCGTCGCCGTGACGACCACGTCCCGCGCGCCCGGAAGCGTGGCGGCCGCGGCCCCCAGCTCGCGTGCGACATCGGCGTCGGCTCTGCCTCGGTCCGGGCCGACGTCGTCCGTCCGGCCGGGTACGCGCACCGCGATCGTCAGCAGGTCCCCGGCGAGCTGGGTCTTGAGGTTCTCCGCGGTGTCGTCCGCAATGACCTGACCGTGGTCGACCACGACGACGCGCTCGGCCTTCGAGTCGGCCTCGTCCAGGTAGTGCGTCGTCAGGACGATCGTCATGTCGTGCTCGGCGCGCATCCGCAGGATGTGCTCCCACAGGTTGGCGCGGCTCTGCGGGTCCAGCCCCGTGGAGGGCTCGTCGAGGAACAACAGGCGCGGGGCGTGCACGAGGCCCATCGCGACGTCCAGGCGCCGGCGCTGCCCGCCGGACAGGTCCGAGACCTTGCGGTCCGCGAGCGTCGTGAGGTCGAGGGCCTCGAGCAGCTCGCCCGCCCGGCTGCGCGCGCGGGCACGGCTCAGCCCGTAGATCTGGCCCTGGCTGACCAGCTCGTCGCGCACCCGTTGGGTGTGTCCGGCCCCGTTGCCCTGGCCGACGTACCCGATACGCCGTCGGACCTCGCCCGAAGCGGTGAGGACGTCGAAGCCCGCAACGGAGGCGGAGCCGCTCGTCGGCGCGAGGAGCGTCGTGAGCATCCGCATGGTCGTCGTCTTGCCCGCTCCGTTGGGGCCGAGGATCGCGAGCAGCTCGCCCGGGGCGACCTCGAGGTCGATCTCCCGGACGGCGTGCACCGTCTCGGTGCGGCTCACCACGAAGTCCTTGGTGAGCGAACGTGTCTGAATCATCTGCTGCTCCGGTGGTCTCGACGACAGTTCACCGAGCCTGTCAGCGGTAGAGGACAGGTTCTGGCCGCTACCGGATGCGATGCTGGCAGCATGGCAGAGACGTCCGGTCGCCTTCTCGCGCTCCTCTCGCTGCTGCAGGCCCGCAGGGACTGGCCAGGCGCTCTCCTTGCGGCGCGCCTCGGGATCAGCCCGCGCACGGTGCGGCGCGACGTGGACCGGCTGCGCGGCCTCGGCTACCGGGTGCGTTCGACCAAGGGGCCCGATGGCGGCTACCGCCTGGACGCCGGCGCGGAACTGCCGCCCCTGCTGTTTGACGACGATCAGGCCGTTGCGGTGGCGCTTGCGCTGCAGACCGTCGGCGACGAGGTCACCGGCGTCCGGGACGCGGCCGAGCGTGCCCTGGCAACGGTCCGCCAGGTCATGCCCGTGCGGCTGCGCGGGCGACTGGACGCGCTCGAGGTCACCCGCGTCGAGCCGGAGCGCGACCGGGCGCGCGTCGACGCCGCCGACCTGGTGGCGATCGGCGCGGCGGTGCGTGGGCGGGAGACTCTGCGCTTCGACTACGACGGCGGCTCGGACCAGGGTGCCGTGCGCCCACCGCGACGCGCCGAACCGCACCACCTCGTGACGTGGGGCGGGCGCTGGTACGTGGTGGGCTGGGACCTCGACCGGGAGGACTGGCGCACCTACCGGGTCGACCGGATGACGCTGCGCACGCCGAACGGGCCTCGGTTCGCGCCCCGGGAGCTGCCGGCAACCGACGTCGGCGCCTTCGTCTCCGAGCGGTTCAGCACGGTCGCCGGAGGGCGCCGGGGTGAGGCCATCCTGCACGCCTCGGCCGAGACGGTTGCGCCGTGGGCGGGTCGCGACGCGCTCGTCGAGGCGATCGACTCCAGCCGTTGCCGGGTGCACGCCAGCTCGTGGTCGTGGGGCGGACTTGCCGCATGGTTCGCCATGTTCGACGTCGCTTTCGAGATCGTCGAGCCGCCCGAGCTCCGCGTGGCGGCGGCCGAGCTCGCACAGCGGTTCGCGGCGACGTCGGTGTGACGGTTGCGCGTAGCCGGCGGCCGGTGGGAGACGAAGATCACGCCGGTGCCACCCGCCGTGGCCATAGTCCTGTGTTTGGCCGGATATAGACTCACAAACGAAGGGCCGGCGTCGCCTCGAGGGATTCTCCCGATCGCGGACGGTTCCCTGCGAGGACCCGGACCCTGTGCCGTGTGCCGGACGGCCGCGGTCCTAGATCGGACGAGGAGAGCATCCCAGTGACTTTCGCAGACAACCGCCAGCACGTCGCCCTCGTGACGGGCGCGAGCCAGGGCATCGGGCGCGCCATCGCCATCCGCCTTGCCGAGGACGGCTTCGACGTCGCTGTCGGTGACTTGGACTTCCAGGAGTCCAAGGGGCTCTCGGTGGTCGAGGAGATCCGGGCGCTCGGGCGCAAGGCCACCTTTGTGACCGCTGACGTCTCGGACCGCGACCAGGTCTTCGCCGCCGTCGACCACACCGCCTCGACCCTGGGCGGGTTCGACGTCATCGTCAACAACGCGGGCATTGCGCAGATCAAGCCGGTCCTGGACATCACCCCGGAAGAGCTCGACAAGATCTTCCGGATCAACGTCGACAGCGTGGTCTGGGGCATCCAGGCGGCGGCCGCCAAGTTCGACCAGCTCGGTCACGGCGGCAAGATCATCACTGCCGCATCGATCGCGGCCATCAAGGGCTTCCCCATCCTCGGTGCCTACTCGGCCTCGAAGTTCGCCGTCCGCGGGCTCGTCCAGGCGGCGGCACAGGAGCTTGCGCCCAAGGGCGTGACGGTGAACGCCTATGCCCCGGGCATCGTGGGCACCGGCATGTGGGACCTCATCGACGCGGAGCTCAGCAAGATCAACGGCAAGCCGATCGGGCAGAACCTGCGCGAGAACGTCGACTCGATCGCTCTGGGGCGCATCGAGACCCCGACGGACGTTGCCAAGGTGGTCTCCTTCTTCGCCGGGCCCGACTCCAACTACGTCACCGGTCAGGTCCTGCTCGTCGACGGCGGCATGCTCTACAACTGATCGAGGCCTGCTGAGCTCGAGCACGGCTCACCGAAGACCCCCGCGGCGCACCACGCGTCGCGGGGGTCTTCTGCGTTGCGGACCCGGTGCCGCAGGACCGGACGTGCCCGGATGGGCCCGAATCGATCCCGACGTGTCCGAGTCATGGGACCTTGGGTTCGTTCCGGGCCCATCCGGGGCGATAGTCTCGGCTAAATGAGCCCCGAGCACGCTGTGCGTACCCGTGCGCCCCGGCGTCGCACCACGCTCGTGATGGTCTGTCTCGGAGCGGCCCTCGGTGGTCTGATCTTCGGTTACGACACGTCGGTCCTCAACTCCTCCGAGTCGGCCATCTCGACGTACTTCTCCCTCAGTGCCGGGATGCGCGGTGTCATGACGTCCGTGTCCCTGCTCGGATGTGCGCTGGGCGCCTCCGTGGCCGGTTCCCTGTCCGAGCGGTTCGGCCGCATCCGCGTGATGCGTGCCGTCGCCCTGCTGTACTGCGCCGCGGTCCTGGTCGCGGGGCTCGCCCCGACCATTCACCTCCTGCTCGTCGGCCGCACGTTCACCGGGGTGGCCATCGGCGCCGCCTCCGTCATGGTTCCCGCCTACATCGCCGAGATCGCCCCCGCCCGCTCGCGGGGCAAGCTCGGCAGCCTGCAGCAGCTCCTGATCACCGTCGGCATCCTCGTCGCGCTGCTCGTCGGCCTCGAGGTCGCCCGGCGGGCCGGCGGGTCGGCGGACGTGTGGTGGTTCGGGCTGGAGGCGTGGCGCTGGATCGTGCTCTCGGCCGTGGTGCCCGGAGCCCTGTACGGGTTTGCCTCGCTCCGGCTCCCGGAGTCCCCGCGCTACCTCGTGGCACACGGGCGCGAGGAGAACGCGGTGGCCGTGTTCGCCTGGGTCTCCGGGGTGGACGAGGCGACCGCACGGACCACGGTGGCGGAGATCAGAAGCTCGCTCGGGCACGAGCCGTCCAGCTCCCTGCGCACGCTGCGCGGCAACGCGCTCGGGCTCATGCCGATCGTGTGGGCGGGCATAGGCGTGGCGGTGTTCATCCAGGCCAGCGGCATCAACGCCGTGTTCGTGTACTCGAGCTCGCTGTGGCGCTCTGTCGGCTTCTCCGAGAGCGGCGCGCTGACCGT
>JBQGOU010000266.1:0-4751 GCA_052086865.1 Cellulomonadaceae bacterium | reverse complement strand
CTCTCGGCGGGGGCGCCGACCGGGGGGGCGGCGCCGGCCCCCCCCCCCCCCCGGGTGGGCCCACCGGACCTCTGGGCGGGGGGCCGGGCGGGGGGGGGCCGGGGGGGGCGCGGGGCGCGGGGGGCCGGGCGCGGGCCGGGGAGCGGGGCCGGAGGTTGGGGGCGCCGGGCGCGGCAGAGGCCGCGGACCGCGCTCGGGGGGATGAGCGTGATCCACGGCCTCTCGGTCCAGGTGTCGAGCCGGCCCTGGGGCCTGGCTCAACACCCGAGTCGATCGGCCGGCCAGTCCCGCTTCGAACAGCAGGACAGGCCGGCCTCGATCAGCTGGCCATGCGGCGGCGGACGGCGAGGGTGACCCCGCCAGCAACCACGAGACCGAACATCGCGGCGATCAGACCGGCCACACCGGCACCGGTCGTCGGCAGCCAGCCGGAGCCCGGCTTGCCGGCACCCGGCTTCCCGGTGCCGTCGCCAGAACCGTTCCCGGACCCGTCACCGTCACCGGACCCGTTGTCCGAGCCCGCCGGCGTCACCGTCAGGACGGCCTCGGCCACAAGCTCAGACTCAGCGCCGGTTCCGACGACCGTGTGCTCGCCCAGCTCGGCAGCCGCCGGAACCGTGGCCGCGAGGCGGAAGGTTCCCGCCTCGTCCACCACGACCTCACCCAGCGTCACCGGGTCGGAGTGCAGGACGACCGTGACCGTCTCGCCGGGCGCGTAGCCCCGGCCGATGACGGCGAAGGACCCGCCCTGAGCCACGGTGCTGGCCGACAGCTCGAGCTCGGCCGCAAGGACCGGAGCGTCGCGCACCTCGAGCACCAGCGCCGCGGAGACCGACGGCGCGAACGCCTCGGCATCCGCCGGGACGAACCGCGCGGTGTAGGAGTGCGCACCGGACGTTGCCGCCCGCACGTCCGCGGTGGCGGTGCCACCGGAGACCTGGGCGCTGCCCACCACCTGCTCACCGTCGAGGAACTCCACCTGGCCGGCAGCGTCGCTCGGCGCCACCGTCGCGGTCAGCTGGAACGTCTCGCCCGCCACCGGGGACTCGGTGGAGGCGGCGAGCGTCACGGACGTTGCCACCGGGCCGGGCACCTCGGCCTCGACCCGCACCGACGTGCCCGCCTCGACCTGGGAAACCGCGCCCAGCGCGACCACGGGGTACTCGCCGTCGGCCGCGTCCGCGGGAACGGTGAGCTCAGCAGACACCGCACCCTCTTCCGATGCCTCGACCGTGACCGGGTCGTTCGTGCCCAGCGTCACCGTCACGGCCTCGCCCGGGGCGAACCCGGTTCCGCTGACCGTCACGGTGCCGCCCGGACGGACGACCTCAGCGCCGAGGGTGATCTCCGGTGCGTACACCGGAGCGTCGTCCTCGACCACGATCTGCAGCGACGCCGACGCCGACTGCACGCCGTCGTCCACCGTGACCCACACCGTGTAGGTGCCTGCCTCGGTGTAGGTGTGCGTTCCGGAGACCGCACCGTCGGTGACCTCGACCGGGCTGACCGGGGTGCCGTCACCCCAGTTCACGGTGGCGGTCGCCTCGTCCAGCCCGAAGCCGCCGGCCGCGGTGGCCAGACCTGCCTCGAACTCGACGCCCGGCTTCTGCGTGCCGACCTCGGCCGCGGTGACGGCCAGGGCCGCCTGCTCGGACCGCTCGCCGTCGGAGCCGATGGCGAACACGTGGACCCGGCCCTGCGCCCGCAGGGTGCCCGGCTCCGTCGGCATCGTCAGGCTGACGACCGTCTTCACCGTGCCGTCATCGTTCTTGGCCAGCTCGACCGGCGCCGTGGCGAAGATCGCCGACTTCTTGTCGTTCGTCGGCTCCTTCACGGTGCCGCGCAGACGCCAGTCAACGGTTCCGACGACGGCGTTGCCGAAGACGGGGTTGTTCGCCTTGCCCACCCAGTCGCCGACCTTGATCGGCAGCTCCTGCGTCGTCCCGTCGGAGAAGGTGAGGATGCCCACCCGCTCCTTGTCCGACTCGGTAGCCGTGGCGATGAGGGAGATCTTCGTGGCGCCCTCACCGAGGTTCACCGCGATGGTCTGACCCTCACCCGTGACGTTGTCCGGCTGGCCCAGGGGCACGTCCGGCAGGTCGAAGGTCAGGCCGGTAGTACCGATGGCGATCGTCGTACCCTGCACGAAGCCGGTCGCCTCGAGCTGCGAGACGTCGTAGGAGTGCGTCTGCGCGTCGCAGTCCCCGGCCTGGACGTTCACGCTGCCGATGCAGGCGTTGTTGAACGCGCCCACCAGCGTGTCGTCACGCGTCACGGAGACCTGGGTCTGCGCGCTCACCGCCACGCCGGAGGAGTCCTTGGCACTGACGTTCGCCGTGTACACCCCCGCCGTGGTGAACGTGTGCGGCGCGGTGACGGTCCAGCCGCCCAGCCCGTTGTCCGAGACGACTCCCGCAACCGGTTCACTGCCGTCGCCGTAGTCGACGCTGACCTCGAGGGTCTGCGCGTCCGCTCCGGTCACCGTCGCGACCTGACCAGTGAACTCAGCCCCTACACGGACCTGCTGGGCCTCGGCGCTCACGATCGTGAGCTCGCTGGCGCTGGCAGCCCGTGCGAACAGCTCGAGCTCGGTCAGGCCCAGCGTGGCGCCCGAGGCCGAGGAGATCTTCAGGCGGTACTGCGTGTAGGCAGCCTCACCGGTGGTCACCGAGAACGGGCGGGTCTGGGTCCCGAGCGGGAACGTCTGTCCCTCGCGCGAGTCCAGCTCGGTCCAGTTCACGCCGTCAGCGGAGCCCTCGAGGGTCCATGCCTCCGGGTCGCCCACACCCTCACCCGTGGTGCTGGTCAGGGTGTACTGGTGGACCGTGACCGGCCCGCTCGAGGACTTCCACGTGAGCTCGGCCGTGTCACCGGCGAAGGTGACCGCAGAGTTCATGCTGTCGTCCACAAGGCGTCCGACGGCGGTTCCGTCACCAGCGGTGAGCGTGCCGAAGCTGGGCTTCGTCGCGTCCACCATCACCTCGGGGACCTGGAGGTCCTCGGTGAGGTCCTTGGCACCCCACGTCGACGGCGTGTCGCTCATCGTGAAGGTGACCGTGCCGCCGTTGCGGATCAGGTCGCCGTCGAAGGTGGTCTCCGTGATGGCCGTGTCATTGATCGTGACGCCGTCCACGTAGACCTTGCCGTCCGACGCGCCGGGAGCATTGATCGTCAGGGCCTTGCCATTAATGTTCACGGTGGCGCTGTCGAACAGCGGGGAACCGATGGTGTAGTTCCCTGAGCCGACCTCGAGCGGGTAGAAGCCGAGTGCGGAGAACAGGAACCACGAGGAGAACTCGCCGTTGTCCTCGTCGCCCGGGTAGCCCTGACCGATGTCCGACCCGACGAACAGCCGCTGCTGGATGTCCCGGATCAGCTCCTGCGCCCCGGACGGGTCACCGGCCTCGGCCAGCACGTACGGGATGTGGTGTGCGACCTGGTTGGACATGCCGAGCATGCCGAGCCGGACGTCGCGTGCCTCGCGTGCCTCGTGGATGCCCGAGTGGTCGGCCATCTCACGCACGGTCAGGAACTCGTGCAGCTCGTCCACCAGGCCCTGGCGACCGCCGTAGAGAGCGGCGAGGCCGTCGACGTCGTGCGGGGCGTGGAACGCGAAGGTCCACCCTGAGGCCTCGGTGAACGCGCCGCCCCAGGCCTTCCTGTCGAAGCTGCTCGGCCAAGAGCCGTCCGCGTTGCGTGCGGTGAACATCCCGGCGTCGGGGTTGTACATCTCGACGTAGTGCTTGGCGCGGGCCTCGAAGTACTCGGCCTCCTCTGAAAGCTGCTGCTTGCGGTCCGCAGGAGTCGCGGGGTCCTCGGCCAGCTTCTTCGCCATCTCGGCGATGCCGAAGTCGTTGATGAAGCCCTCCAGGCCCCACGAGGCGCTCTCGTGCGTCGAGGCCTGGGTGTAGCCCAGGAAGATGGAGGTGTCCAGGCCCTTGCGCCCGACGGCGTTCGACTCGGGCAGCACCGTGGCGTTCTTCACCGCGGCGTCGTAGGCCTCGAGCGCCAGCTCGGTGCTGAGCGAGCCGGCCAGGTAGGCCTCGGCGAACGCGACGTCCGAGCTGGTGCCCGTCATCAGGTCGGCATAACCGGGCGAGGACCACCGGGCGATCCAGCCGCCTTCGCGGTACTGCTCGACGAAGCCGTCGACGAGCTCCTCGCTCTGCTCGGGGTACAGCAGCGCGTAGGCGGGCCAGGCCGTGCGGTAGGTGTCCCAGAAGCCGTTGTTGACGTAGATCTTGCCGTCGACGATCTTGGCCGTGCGGTTCGGGTCGCTGGCGGACTCGCCCTCGTTCGCCGAGACCGGGCTGGCGTACTGGTACGTCGGGTCCTCAGCGGTGCCCGTGTTCTCGAACTGGGAGTTCGGGTACAGGTTCAGCCGGTACAGGCTCGAGTACAGCGTAACGAGCTGGTTGTCCGAGGCGCCCTGGACGTCGGTGACGACCTCGAGTCGCTCGTTCCACGCCGCTGTGACGGCGTCGTGCGCGGCCTCGAAGGACACGCCTTCCAGCTCAAGGCCGTAGTTCTTCTTCGCCTGGTCGGCGGAGATGAAGGACGAGGCGATCCGCAGCTCGACCGTCTTGTGGTCGCCTGAGGTGTTGAAGGCCGCGTAGCGGGCGGAGTTGTTGCGGTCCCCGCGCACGGTGGCGCCTGACTTCGTGGGTGTCGCGTTGAACTTCCCGTAGACGAACATCTTGGTGCGTCCGGGATAGCCGGATCCGCCGTTGACCCAGCCGCTGACGGTGCCG
>JBQGOU010000265.1:0-4803 GCA_052086865.1 Cellulomonadaceae bacterium | reverse complement strand
GTTCTACGTCAACGACGCGACGCTCCCCATCACCACGAACCGGGAAGAGCCAGTTACTGTGCGGCTCATAGTTCGGAAAGCCGAGGCTATGGGCGTTATATATCGCTTCGATCATGTCGAGAAGCGAGCGGCCCTCGTCGTGCTTGACCACGCGCATGTAACCCGGCCAGCCCTCGGCGTCCAGGTTCGGGTCACGCCAGTCGAGCCCTTCGAGCACGTTCTTTGCCCCGGCTTCCCAGATGTCCTGGATCCGCTGCCACGGCGACACGAGCGGCCAGTAGCCCTCGCCGTAGATCTCGGTCCACACCGGGTCATCGCCCACGCCGGGAACAATCGCCCGGGCAAGGTCTGCGAGGCGATCCGAGGCCGTGATCTTCAGTACCCATACGCGTCGCTCATAGTGCAACTCGGGGTCATCGATCCAGCGGGCTTCGACATCGAACTTATCGATGCGCCCGTTGAATAGGCGCAACTGCCAGTCATGCTCCTCGGACGCGGCGCGGTAGATCGTGAGCGTCTTGCCCACCAGCGACTCGTAGCCCTGGAGGTGCCCATCGGTGTCGATCAGCTCGACGTACGCCGTCGCCGGGTCAGCCTTATCAAGGTGACTCTCGCGGCCCCACGTAATCTTCAGCCCGGCGAGTACCGAACGCTCGGTGAGGCTCCAGCCCGAAGACTGCTCAGTACCGTCGATGTACACCGTCGGGGCATCGGTCAGCGCCGCCACGTCGTACCCCCTCGCATGCCGCGTCCCGAGCGCTTGCCACGTTCGGCATTCACGCTCTGGATCTTCCGGGCGATGGTGTCCGCCGAGTCCAGCCCGCCGTTGATGTTGTATGTGTACGTGTCGCCACCCGAGGTGACCGGGCGCTTTGTGCCGAAGCGTGCGCTACCGGTCAGGCCGGAGTCAGCCGAGAGGATCGTCGGGGCGAACCCGGAGATCGCGGAGGTGTCGGCGGTGAGCGTCATCACACCGGCGTCACCGGAGAAGGCACCCATAAAGCCCTCACCGATGCCACCGAAGAAATCTCCGACAGCGCCGAACGTGTCAGCGATCCAGCCGCCCAGCTTTTCGAACCAGCCGATGATGCCTTCGATAGCGCCCGTCATCCAGTCGATGACCGGGGCCATAGCGGCTTTCACCTTGTCCCAGTTCGAGGCGATCAGTGCGATAGCTGTCACCAGGAGTCCCACCGCGGTGATGACCAGCCCGACGGGATTCGCTGCGAGGGCGATGTTCATCGCGATCTGTGCTCCACGAGCGACCACGAGAGCTGTAGCGAACGCGCCGAGGGCGACACCCAGGGCAAGTACGGTGGATTGATTCTCGGAGGCCCAGCGGGCGGCGGTCGAGAGGTGCGTTGCCAGCGTCGTTAGTGTCGGCAGGAGTGCTTCACCGAGGGTTGCCTGGGCGTTCTCCCACTCGGCCGTCATCCGCTGCTGTGCGCCCGCCGCCGTGTCGGACTCGCGAGCAAACTGCCCCTGTGCGCCCGAGGTCTGCTCCATGAGGATCGCCAGCGTCGCTTGCATATCGGCGTTGCGGGCGGCTTCGCCTTCGAGCCCTTCGAGGCCCATCGCGGCCTTGCGGGCCTCAATATCGGCCTGCTTAATTGCGACGCCGTAACGTTCGATGGGGTCACGTTCACCGCGGAGGAGCGAGGAGACCGCCGACACTGCATCGGCTGTCGTGCCGCCGAACGTTGCGGCAAGGTCAGCACCTACGCCCACGAGCTGATCGGTCGTGCCCACGAGCTTGTCACCGGCGAGGCCCATATTCCCGAGCTGCGCGCCGAGTACCGCGGCGACTTCGTTATAAGCCTTAGCCGAGAGCCCCACGGCCTGCGAGGCGTCGTCAGCGAACGCGAGCACCGCCTTAGAGCTAGACCCGAAGACACTCTCGACCGCGCCCGCGGCCTGCTGCGCCTCGGAAGCAACGTCGGCAACCTTCCACGCGGCGGCGGCAAGTCCCACGAGCGCACCGGCGGCGATCTTTGCCGAGCGTTCGAACGTGGCCTGCATCGCTTTCGCGCGCTTCTCAGACTCGCGGAAAGCCTTCGAGGCGGAGGTTGCATCGCCAACGATACGAACGCTGAGAATAGCGCTTTTACCAGCCATTAGCGGTTCTCCTCGGCTTGCTCTTGCAGGATGTCGATCATTGTGTGGAGGTCAACCGGATCCTCTGCGAGGAGGGCTGACGGGGTGAGATTCAGGCGGAGAGCCAGGGCGCAAATCAGCTCGCTGTAGGAGCCGCGCCCGTGTCTTCCCCCAGGCCGTCAGCCTCTTCACCGGTGGGCTCGTCAGCGATCTCCACGTCGATAAGGTGCAGCGCCTCGGGGTCGTGCGCTTCCAAAAACTGATCGAACGTGACCGACTTGGGGACCACGCCGTCACGCTGTCCCGCGGAGAACGCCGCAAGGGCCATCGCCCGGAAGGGGTTGTCGGACATCGAGCCGTAACGCGGGTTCGCCCGGAAGTACGTCTCGGCGGCGACACTCTCGCGGATCGTGCGGCTTACGGTCGGGGTACTGCCGTCGGACAGGATGAGCTTGAGTTTCATTATTTGCCTCTGATCTTGGAAAGAACGCGCTCCGTGAAGCGCTCGTATAGCTGTTGCCACTTGTGTTCGGTAACTCGTGCGGCCTTCGACATAAAGGGGTTCGCCTCGATGCCACGCCCCGGCCAACCCCAATGGATCGCCCCGGCGTACGGGACGCCCGCTTTACGGTTGTTACCGGCGCGGATGATGCCCGCTTGGTTTGTTGCGCCGACTCGGAGAGTGGCCTTGAGCTTCCCGGAGTCCTCGGGGGCTTCCTGGATTGCCCGATCCATCGCGATCTCTGCGGCCTCGCGGTTAACGGGCTTCAGCTCGCGGATGTCCACGCCCGCCGCGCGAAGGGTCTTCCGGAGTTCCCGGAGCCCTTCGACGCTGGAGACGCTTTGACGGGCCATAGTTAACCGATCTCGGGACGCCCGATAATGGGGAATCCGACATCGCTCTGATTCTTGGCCTTAACGTCCCCACCGATGGTCACGGCACGAACGCGGACGATTCCCGAGTACGTCTTGGTCACCGAGTTGTTCGGCTTGAAAGTGAAGGGCATCTCCTCGCCCGCGTTTTCAAGGCACCAGTCCTCGATGGCGTCAACCGTCAGCTCTTGGCGGATCGTTGCCGTGAGCGTCCAGGTCTCCTCGTCCTGCTCCTTCTCGACGGATCCATCGAGCATGTCGATGCTGTCGCCATCCGAGTAGCTGGGCTCCAGGGCGGTAGCGGTCGTGTGAGCGGCGAACTCTTTGAGGGTGCCGGATGCGCCGAGGGTGAGCGTTCCGGGGCCGAGTGCGTTAGCCATATCAAATCTCCGTGTCGTTAACGGGGGCCGGTTCTAGTTCGAACTCGTAGCCCGGAATAGGGGGCTCACCGGGGGAAATGATGAGCGGTTGGGGTTCGCCAGAGGCGAGGTTGATGTGAGCGGCCCGGAGTGCATCGATGATCTCGTCCAGGCGGTCCCACGCGGCGAGGATGTCGTCCCACGGGCCAGCCGCGACGTGCAGCGTCGTTGTCTCCTCGGACTCGCCCCAGGAGGTGAAAGCGAGGCGAGGCGGCATGACGATCACGAGGCCGGTGCTGTATCCGCCGAAGGTGCTCGACGGGTCCATCGTCACGAGAACGTCAGCGAGGTCGGCGTCGGTGAGGGCATCCCGGATCTCGCCCAGGAGCGCTTCAGCACGGGCGCGGCGGCTCATGCGAACCCCAAACCGAGCCACGGGCGAAGGATCGCGTACGCCTGCGTCATCGGGTCTCGGTTGATGCGGAGGACCGATACGCCCTCGACACCGGCTCCACCGAACGTGCTCACACCGTTCTTGGCGGCGCGGCGATAGTAGAGATCCGCGCCCACCTCCAGGACGGCACGCTCACGGATCGACTCGGGGACCTCGGCATCACCGATGTGGTGGTCCACAAGGATCCCGGCTTCCGCCGCGCACGAAGCGACGAATGCGGCAAGAACCGGGTCTAGCGACTTACTCGCCGAGACGTACCAGTCCAGCGACACATCGCCGACTTCGGGCGCGGGGATGCTCATGCTTACGCTTCCGCGAACTCGACGGGGACGACGAACCCAGGGATCTCAGCGGCAACGGCTCCGAAGCGGTAGACCGAGAATGCCTTCGAGAGGTTCACGATGTTCTCGTCCTGGAGCGACACGAGCGCCGAGTCGTACTGACGGAGCGCACGAGCGTTGACGAACGCCGCCGAACCCGCCGAAGCCGCGGTGTCAGCCACAACCTTGACGCCCGCGACATCGCCCACGAGCCCGGTAAGGTCCAGCTCACCGATGGTGCGCTCTGCACCGTCGATGCGGAACAGGCGGTGACCGTCCGACTCAAGGCGGATGAGGCTCTTGAACACGTCGGTCGAGACCACGAGGGCGTCGATCCCGGCACCCTTCGCTTCGAGGTTGATCGCGGCGTCGATAACGGCGTCCGCCCAGTCATACGCCGTCGGCGTCGCGGCGATGTCGATAACGTCCTCAGCGGCGACACGAGCGGCCACGAGGGCGTTAAACGCGGCGCGAAGCTCAAGCTTCTTGCGAACGCCCGCGGCCTGCGACAGCGCCTCAAGGGAGCGGTTCAGCACCGGGAGTGAGGAGCGCTCGATAGCCTGGCGGGTCAGCTCGGTCGTGCCACCGTAGGTCTTCACCGGAGCGGTGCGGGTCGTGAGCGTGACCTGGCCCGAAGCGAGGTCATCGCCCTCGTCAGCCTGCTCGGTGACCGTCATCGTGTTGGTCGCCAGCTCGGCAAACT
>JBQGOU010000264.1:0-4826 GCA_052086865.1 Cellulomonadaceae bacterium | reverse complement strand
GTGGGAACCAAATAGCGCGAGTCTCCATCAGACCCAGGGCGGTTCACTGATCGAGGACTACTACACCCGCGTGCAGATCAGTCCCGCCCAGCGCGATGCCCTGTCGGGGATGCTGCATCACGAGTTCGACCGGCTCATGGCCGCCGAGACCGACGAACTCGAACGCCTCACCAAGCACCGCGACCGGCTCGAACACGAACAAGACCGGCTCATGCAAGCCCACTACGCCGATGCGATCCCGCTGCCTGTGCTCCGACGAGAACAAGACCGCATCCTCGGCGAACTCGATGGCGTGAACCGTCGTATCGACGCCCACCAAGGCGACTACGCCGACGCCCGCGCCCACCTCAACGATGCGCTGAACCTGCTCACCGACTGCGCCGACATCTACCAGCGATGCGACGACACCAACCGGCGCCTGTGCAACCAGGCCTTCTTCACCAAGGTCTACATCGACGAGGACAACCAGCTGCGCGTCGAGAACAACCGGCCCTTCGAGATGCTGCTCGATCCCGAGGTCAACGCCAACGCCCTCAACTGGACCCAGAACGACGACAAGGCCCGAACCCCAGCCAACGATTCTGTTGGCAAGGGTTCGAGCCTTGTGCGCGGGGTGGGCCCGGAGGGACTCGAACCCCCGACATCCACGGTGTAAACGTGGCGCTCTAACCAACTGAGCTACAGGCCCCGGTGCGCGCGGGCGTCGGATAGCCTACCGTGCGCGCGAGCCGCTGGCGGCACGCCCGGACGTGCCCGTCAGAGGGCGGCGACAGCCTCGCGGTACCCGGCCAGATCGCGCCGCTCCCCCGGTCCGTTGACCACGCGCCACCGCACCTTGCCGCCGTCGTCGATCAGGAAGCTACCGCGCACAGCCATCCCGCGTCCGTCGTCGAAGACGCCGAAGCGCCGCGCGACGTCCCCGTGCGGCCAGAAGTCCGAGAGCAGGTCAAAGCCGTAGCCCTCCTGCTCGGCCCACGCCCTGAGGGTGAACACGGGGTCGCAGGACACCGCAAGAAGCCGAACGCCCGACCCGGCGAAGTCCTCGATGTTGTCGCGCAGCTCGCACAGCTCCCCGGTGCAGATGCCGGAGAACGCGAAGGGGTAGAACACCACCAGGACGGGATCACCACGCAGCGCGCTGAGCGTGACGGGCGTGCCGTGGGTGTCCGGCAAGGTGAAGTCCGGGGCCGCGCTGCCGACGTCGGGCACAGGCGCGTCCTGCACCGTGGTGCTCACTTCAGCGGCTCTGGCCGCGGGCGCCCAGCTTGGTCGCCGTCCAGTCCGGGGCGACGGGGAAGGTGCGGGTGGCGTGCAGACCGGCGGTGTTGGCCGCCTCCTGGAGCACGTTGTGGTTCACGTGCCCGTCGCGGCCTGCCTTGGGAGAGAGCACCCAGATCAGGCCGCCCTCGTCCAGCAGGGTCTGCACGTCGACGAGAAGGTCGGTCAGGTCGTCGTCGTCGTCGCGGTACCACAGCACCACGGCGTCCGTGACGTCCCCGTAGTCCTCGTCGACGAGCTCGGTTCCGGTCAGCTCCTCGATCGCGTCGCGCAGCTCGAAGTCGACGTCCTCGTCGTAGCCGAACTCCTGAACCACGAGACCAGGCTCCAGGCCCAGCTTTCCGGCCGACCCCTGCGGTCCCAGCTCCTCGCGGGACTCCGTGCTCGTGACCACCTGTTCTTCCATACCTTCCTGTCGACATCGACACACCGGAACCGGTGCGCCATTCAAGCCAAGGTAGTGCAAACGTGGGCGCCACGCCCACGGTCATGACCGAATCGTGATCGAGTGTGCGCCAGTGTCACGGACATCACTGCCGCAGGTACCCGCCCTGGTGTGACTTTGGGCCCTGGGCAGCGGACAATGGTCGGACCTGTCTCCCAGCGTGCACCCCGTGCCGCCCGCGGGCAGGAGACTGACCTCAGGACCCGTCCTGACCATCGCCGACGAGAAGACAAAGAGGTTGCTGGTGGCTTCGCTAGACGACAACCGTCCCTTGATCAACGGGCTGCTCAGCCAGGTGCCGGACTTCGACCCTGCCGAGACCAACGAGTGGCTCGAGGCCCTCGATCAGCTGATCGACGACCGCGGCGGCCCACGTGCCCGCTACGTCCTGCTCAACCTGCTCAAGCGCGCCCGGGAACGCAACGTCGCGGTCCCCCGCGCCATGTCCACGCCCTACGTCAACACGATCGGCGTGCACGAGGAGCCGTACTTCCCCGGCGACGAGCTGATCGAACGCCGCTACCGCTCGTGGAACCGGTGGAACGCCGCCGTGATGGTGACGCGCGCCCAGCGGCCGGGCATCGCGGTGGGCGGGCACATCTCCTCCTACGCCTCGGCGGCGACGCTGTACGAAGTGGGGCTCAACCACTTCTTCCGCGGCAAGGACCACCCGGGCGGCGGCGACCAGATCTACTTCCAGGGCCACGCCTCCCCCGGCATGTACGCCCGGGGTCTGCTCGAGGGGCGCCTCAGCGAGCACCAGCTCGACGGCTTCCGCCAGGAGGTCTCGCACGCCGGCGGCGGCCTGCCGTCCTACCCGCACCCGCGCCTCATGCCGGACTTCTGGGAGTTCCCGACGGTGTCGATGGGCCTTGGCCCCGCCTCGGCGGTCTACCAGGCGTGGACCAACAAGTATCTGACCAACCGCGGCATCAAGGACACCTCCCAGCAGGACGTGTGGGCGTTCCTCGGCGACGGCGAGATGGACGAGCCGGAGTCACGGGGCATGCTGCAGCAGGCCGCGCAGCAGCAGCTGGACAACCTGACCTTCGTGGTGAACTGCAACTTGCAGCGCCTCGATGGACCGGTGCGCGGCAACGGCAAGATCATCCAGGAGCTCGAGGCGCAGTTCCGCGGCGCGGGCTGGAACGTCATCAAGGTGATCTGGGGCCGCGAGTGGGACGTCCTGCTGAACGCGGACAAGGACCGCGCCCTGGTCAACCTGATGAACAACACGCCCGACGGCGACTACCAGACCTACCGGGCCGAGTCCGGTGCGTTCATCCGCGAGCACTTCTTCGGGCGCGACCCGCGCACCAAGGCGCTGGTGCAGAACATGTCCGACGACGACATCTGGGCGCTCAAGCGCGGTGGGCACGACTACCGCAAGCTGTTCGCCGCGTACCAGCAGGCCCGTGAGCACACCGGCCAGCCCACCGTGATCCTCGCCAAGACGATCAAGGGCTACGGCCTGGGCTCGGGCTTCGCGGGGCGCAACGCGACGCACCAGATGAAGAAGCTCAAGAACGCGGACCTGAAGCTGCTGCGCGACTCGTTGCACATCCCCATCACGGACGAGCAGATCGACGCGGACCCGTACCTGCCCCCGTACTACAACCCGGGGCCGGACGACGAGGCCGTGCAGTACCTGCTGGAGCGGCGGCGCTCCCTCGGTGGCTTCGTGCCCGAGCGCCGGTCGAGGTACACCCAGCTGCAGATGCCCGGGGACAAGACCTTCGAGCTGCTCAAGAAGGGCTCTGGGCACCAGGAGGTCGCCACGACCATGACGCTGGTGCGCCTGTTCAAGGACCTCGTGAAGGATCCCGCGATCGGCAAGCGCATCGTGCCGATCATCCCCGACGAGGCCCGCACCTTCGGCCTGGACTCGATCTTCCCGTCCGCGAAGATCTTCAACACCCTGGGCCAGCACTACCTGGCGGTGGACCGCGAGCTCATGCTGAGCTACAAGGAGTCCGAGGCCGGGCAGATCATGCACACGGGCATCAACGAGGCAGGCTCGGCCGCGGCTTTCCAGGCCGCGGGCACCGCGTACGCCACGCACGGCGAACCCCTGATCCCGTTCTACTTCTACTACTCGATGTTCGGCTTCCAGCGCACGGGCGACCAGTTCTGGGCGGCGGGCGACCAGCTCACTCGCGGCTTCCTGATCGGGGCGACGGCGGGGCGCACCACGCTCACCGGTGAGGGCCTGCAGCACGCGGACGGGCACTCCCCGATCCTGGCGGGCACCATGTCGCACGTCGTGCACTACGACCCGGCCTATGGTTACGAGATCCGGCACATCGTGCGCGACGGACTCGAGCGGATGTACGGCGAGGGCGATCGCGACCCCAACGTCATCTACTACCTGACCGTCTACAACGAGCCGATGGTCCAGCCGGTCGAGCCCGAGGACGTCGACGTAGATGGCATCCTCAAGGGGATCCACAAGGTCCACACTGCGTCCGGCGAGGGACCACGAGCGCAGATCCTCGCCTCCGGCGTGGGCGTGCCGTGGGCCCTGGAGGCCGCGGAGATCCTGGCCAACGACTGGGGCGTGCAGGCCGATGTGTGGTCCGTCACCAGCTGGAACGAGCTGCGCCGGGACGGACTGAAGGCCGAGGAGCACAACTTCCTCTACCCCGACCAGGAGCGACGCACCGCCTACCTGACCACCAAGCTCGAGGGAGCCGCCGGGCCGTTCGTCGCGACGAGCGACTACGACAAGCTGGTCCCGGACCAGGTCCGGCAGTGGATCCCGGGCGAGTACGCGGTGCTCGGTGCGGACGGCTTCGGCTTCTCCGACACCCGGCCGGCGGCTCGCCGGCACTTCAAGATCGACGGTCCCTCCGTCGTGGTGCGCGTGCTGCAGTCGCTCGCCGCCCGCGGCGAGGTTGCTGCCGACGCACCGGCTCAGGCCATCGAGCGCTACCGGCTCTACGACGCGACCGCGGGCACCTCGGGCAACGCGGGCGGAGACGCCTGAGCACGCCCCTGCCGATCACGGAGTGAGCGCGAAGCGAGCGCCACGGGATCCCCCGCACAGGATCCCGCGGCGCTCGCTTCGCGCTTTCTCGCCGGACTCCGCCGGGGCTGCCCCCGC
>JBQGOU010000263.1:0-4963 GCA_052086865.1 Cellulomonadaceae bacterium | reverse complement strand
GTTCTACACGCTCGGCTCGTTCCGCTGGGAGGTCCTCATGCTTGCCACGGTCTCGTTCCCGATCTACACCCGCGCCCTGTGGAACGCGGTGCGCGGCAAGGAGACCTCCTGGCACGTGACCGGGGCGAAGGGCCGGCGCAGCTCGCCGTTCAACTTCATCGTCCCCCAGGTGCTGTTCTTCGTCTTCCTCGCATTCACGAGCGTCGTCGGTGGTCTCAAGGACGCCACGAACGGTCAGCTCAGCCTCGCCATGGCCTGGAACACCACGAATGCGCTCATTCTCGGCGCGTTCATGGTCACGGCGGTGCGAGAGCACCGCGAGACCCGCCGCGCGGGCCGGGCCTCGCGCGCACGCCGGCCCCGCCAGCTCACCCAGCCGACAGGAGCACTCGCATGACGCTGATCAACGCACTGCGCATGGCGGCGGGCTTCGCACTGGTCGCCGCCCTCGTCCTGGCTGGCACGGTTCTCCTCGACCGGCGCGAGTCCCAGATCACCAGCGACGACGCGTCGATCGCGTCACTGCGCTACGACGTCGGCACGGACTATGCCGGCGTGGTTACCGAGGTCTACGTGGCGGACGGGGACTCGGTCGCCACCGGCGATCCGCTTGTGGCGATCCGCAGCCTCGCGCTGGCCCACGACGTCGAGATCGGCATCATCGTGCCCGCAGAGTCGCACGTCGAGATCAGCGAGGACGGACGCATGCTGCTGACCGCGTCCGAACCCGGCTTCGTGACCGGCGTCGCCCGGTCCGTCGGCGCCTTCGTGCAGTCCGGAGACGTGCTGGCCACCGTCGAGCAGACCGGGTCCCTGTTCGTCGCCTCGCAGCTGGACCTCTCCCCGCGCGACTACGGGCGTCTCGAGCGCGGGGCGGAGGTGACGATCATGCTGCCCGACCGGACGCAGCTCGCCGGGCGCCTCGAGGCATGGGACGTCACCTCCTCGCAGGAGCGGGCACTCGTCGTCGCCGAGGTGCGCTCGGACGCGCTGTGGCACGACCTGGACGATCCGCTGCGCCAGGCCGGGACGCCGGTGACCGTCAGCGTCGCGCTGCGCGGCGACGGCGCGCTGAACGTCGTGCGGACCTCCGTGGTCGACTTCCTGCGCAAGGTCGGCCTGTGAGGCGCCGTGCCGTGCTCGGCGCAGCCGTCCTCGTGCTGGCCGGGTGCACGGCGGGCGACGCGGCCGTGACCGGACAGACCGAGCCGGACGTCGGGAGCTCGGTCAGCGCGAGCGTGTGGGCGGATCCCGAGCCGCGCGGCGAGCTGCCCGAGCGCAGCGTGGCGCCGACCCCGTCCATGCGGTTGGCGGACGGTCTCGTGCCCCCGACCAACCGGTGGTTCTCCGGCCTCGTCTTCGGTGAGGAGCCTCAGCCGGTGTTCCCCCTGCCGATCGGCTTCGCACTGACCGGGTCCGGCTTCACCCTCGGCGTGGCCACACCGGTGACGAGCCCGACGGCGATCGTCGGCGGCATGGCCGAGCACGTCCAGGTCGAGCTGGGGGCCGCGGACTTCGTCGTGGCCGCCTACGACGCGGCGTCGGTCACGATCGGTGCGGTGGATGGCTCCGGGGCGGAGGTGGCGCGCATCGTCATCGCCCAGGGGTCGCCCCAGGCATCCGTCACGGCGTCGGGGGACTTGGCGGTGACCTGGAACGCCGAGGCGGCCGGCGGGGAGCTCGTCCCCCCGGGGACCGACGAGAGCTACGGCGTCGTCGGGCCGGTCGGTCCCGTGGACGGGACGTCGGTGGACCTCACCGCAGGCGATGTGGTCACGTTTGTCGCGCTGCCGCAGGACGAGTCGGCCGTGGCCGGCGTACTCGACCGCGCCGCGGACCCCGTCGTCGGCACACAGCTGGACTTCGCCCTGGACGAGCAGGCGACCACGATGGTGACGTACCGGACGGCGCAGGGCGGGCCGACCTCCTATGTGCGCATGCCGCACCACGGGCCAGGTGCGGAGGACTGTGCAGGCACCTATCCCAGCGTCTACGGTGAGCTGCGCCTGTGCTCGGGCACGTCCCTGACGGCGAGCGCGCCGACGCTGACGCCTGCGGGAACGGTGGACCTGTCCGCCGTGGACGACGCGGGCCGCGAAGAGCTGGTGGCGCAGGTGCGTGCCGACCACGCGGCGCTGGAGCCGCGCCCCTCGGACACCTACTTCGGTGGCAAGGCACTCGCCCGCGACGCGAACCTCGTGCTGCTCGCCGAGGCCCTCGGCGTCGAGGAGGTGGCGACCCCGCTGCGCGCCGACGTCGGGGCGGCGCTGCGGGAGTGGGCGGAACCGGACGGCTGCGAGCAGCGCCCGGCGCGGTGCTTCGTCTACGACCCGGCTCTGCGCGGCGTCGTCGGGCTCACCCCCAGCTTCGGTTCGGAGGAGTTCAACGACCACCACTTCCACTACGGGTACTTCCTGTACGCAGCGGGACTGCTGGGTGCCGACGACCCGGACCTGGTCGCCGACCTCGCCCCGGTGCTGAACCTGCTCGCGGCCGACGTGGCGAGCGGGAGCCCGAGCGAGGAGTTCCCCGCCCTGCGCGCGTTCGACGCGTATGCCGGGCACTCGTGGGCCTCCGGACTCTCCCCCTTTGCGGACGGGAACAACCAGGAGTCGAGCTCGGAGGCCGTCAACGCCTGGAACGGACTCGCCCTGTGGGCGAGCGCGTCAGGCCAGACGGATCTGGTGGCGCAGGCGACCTGGCTGCTGTCCAGCGAGGCGCACGCCGCGCAGGCCTACTGGACGGCCTTCGACCTGGAGGACCCGGTCTACGACGGCTTCGGTCACCTCGTGACGTCTCTGGTGTGGGGGGCCAAACGCGACTACGCCACCTGGTTCAGCCCCGAACCGGCGGCCATGCTGGGTATCCTGGTGCTTCCGGTGACCCCGGTGTCCGGGTACCTGGCCTCCGGCGGGCCCGGGGTGACGCCGGACGTCACCGGCCGCATCCGTGAGAACGTGGCGGAGGCAGCGCCGGACGGCTTCGACGTCATGTTCGGGGACTACCTGCTGATGTACAGCGCGCTCGCGGGCACCGAGGATGCGAGCAGCGCCCTCGCGGACGCACGGACGCTACCGGACGAACGGATCGACGACGGAAACACCCGCTCCTGGCTGCTGGCCTGGGTGCATGTGCTGGCGGCGCAGCAATGAGCGGCGCCCGGATCAGCCCTCGGCGGGAGCCTCGTCCTCCGCAGGCGCCTCAGGATCGGCGGTTTCGGTCAGCCGTGCCGGAGCGGGCTGCGGGGTGATGGTCGCCGGGTCCTCGCAGTCGGCCACGCTGACCAGCGTCTGCTCGGGGTCGAGGGCCACCAGGTCGGTCTCGATGAGGTCGTCGAAGCTCTCTGGCACGGTCAGGTCGACGCTGGCGTCGGTGCGGGCGTCGAGCACGAGGCGGGCCTCGGGGTAGTGCGCGAGCAGCGTGTAGGCCGCACCGATGCCGGGCAGGCCGAAGGAGATCAGGCCGGTGGCCGGGCGGCGGGTGTCGTTGCCGGTCCCGATGAGGGTGAAGCCGCGCTGCGCGAGCGCGTCGCCCACGGCACCAGCGAGCCCCGCCCGGTCCGAGCCGTTGAGGACCGTCACGTTGACCTCGTTGTACGGCACCGGGAACGTGTCGGCAGGAACGCACGCCTGCGCCTGGACGATGGAGTCCTGCGTCGACGTCGGCACCACGAACTCGGCGCTGCCGGGCAGGCTCAGCGCACCGGAGTAGACGGCGAGCGCCCCCAGTCCGGACAGCCCGAGGAACGCGATCAGCAGCCCGAAGACGACGGCCTGGCGCTCGTGCTCACGGCGGCGGTAGCCGCCGCTGGGCGATTCGGTGGGTCGGGTCACAGCAGGCAATCTAGTCGACTCGGCGGGATTCTCGGGGCTGCCACTCAGGACAGCACCAGGACGCGGGCGTGCAGGATGGGGCGCTGCTGGAGTGCGGCCCGGACGGCACGGTGGAGTCCGTCCTCGAGGTACAGCACGCCCTGGTACTGCACGACGTGGGCGAACAAGTCGCCGTAGAAGGTGGAGTCCTCCGAGAGGAGGTTGTCCAGGTTGAGCGTGCGCTTGGTGGTCACCAGCTCGTCGAGCCGAACCTGACGCGGGGACACCGCGGCCCAGTCCTTGGTGGTCACGAGGCCATGGTCCGCGTACGGACGGCCATCGCCGACGGCTCGGAAGATCACCAGGTCAGTGTACGGGCCCGGGCGTCGCCCGCCCGCTGCACCGCGGTCAGTCCCGGGTCTGGTGGTTCCGAGCGACCTTGCGCCGGTCCCGGACCACGAGCACCACCACGACGGCGGCGATCACCGCAAGGACTCCCAGCTGGGGCGCCACGCCGGAGCCGCCGGAGGACTCGGTGTCCGTGGGCGGCGCGGTGGGCGTCGTGCTCGACGTCGGCTCTGCTGCCGACGTCGGTTCCGCGGGCGCCGGTGACTCGGCCGCAGTGGTCTCCGGCGTCGGGTCGGCCGACCCGGCCGTCGTCGCGGCCTCCGCAGTGGTGAAGGTCAACCGACCCTCGATCGGGTGGCCGTCGGCCGACGTCACGCGCCAGGACACGGTGTACTCCCCGGCGGGAAGGTCAGCGTGCAGCGGTTGCGTCACGACGTTGTCGGCGATGACGGCGTCGCCGTCGGCGGCCTGGCCGCCCGGCCCCTGGACGTCGAGAACCGTGCCGAGCGCGAGCACCTCGGCGTCGAAGGTCAAGGTGATCTGCGTGGGCGCGGCCTCGAGGGATGCGCCGTCGGCCGGGTCCGTGGAGATCAGCGAGTTGTGCGCCTGTGCCGGCAGGGCCTGAGCCACGACGGTGACGAAGACCGCCGCCACCACGAGGAGGGCTCGTCGCACACGGCCCGGACGGCGCCCTCGGACGGTGGGCGAGGAGGCGGGGCGAGCGGGCGTCATGGTCGGCTTCCGATCATCGGTCGTGGCCGACGTCGGCGGGTCCCGCTGGTGCCGGTCACTGCGGTTCTCAT
>JBQGOU010000262.1:3235-4974 GCA_052086865.1 Cellulomonadaceae bacterium | reverse complement strand
ACCGCTTCTACGGTGACGCCGAGATCTCGCGGCTCTACCGAATCCTGTCGCTGCGCGCCCTCGGACTCCCTCTGGCCAGCATCCAGATCGCCCTCGATGACGATGCGTCGCTCACTGAGGCGATCGAGTCCCATCTCGCACTCCTGGAGGGGCGCCGGGATCGAACCATCCGACAGATCGCCGTCGTCCGGCACACGCTCGACTCCCTAACGAAGGGCAAGACCATGTCCATCAACGAGGTCTTCGCTGGTGTCGACCAGAGCCAGTACGAGACGGAGGTGCGCACACGCTGGGGCGACGAGGCGTGGGAGCGCAGCACCGGACGCCGCCGTGCGATGACCGAGGACCAGCGCCGATCCGACGATGAGCGCAGCGTGGGCATCACCGCGGCGATCCGCGACGCGGCGGATGCTGGCGAGGAGCCGGCCGGCACCAAGTTCCAGCACCTGGTCACCGCGCATCACCGGTGGGTGACCGACCACTGGGGTGGACGCGCGCCCGACCGCGACGCGTACACCGGCCTGTCCGAGCTCTACGTGGCCGACGAGCGCTTTGCCGCCGCCTACGGAGGGCAGGGCAACGCCACAGCCCTTCGCGCGGCGATCCGGATCTGGATCACCGCCAACCTCGAGTGACGAACGTCGTGGTCGTCCCGGCCTAGGCCGGGACGATGTTGACGAGGCCCGGAGCACGCACGATCACCTTGCGCACGCCGCGTCCGTCGAGGAAGCGCAGCACCGCCGGGTCGGCGAGCGCCGCCGCCTCGAGGGCGGCGTCGTCGATCGTCGGGGAGACCTCCAGACGGGCCCGCACCTTGCCCTGCACCTGGACGACGCAGGTCACCGACTCCTCGACGAGGTAGGCCTCGTCGGCGACGGGGAACGCCTCGTACGTCAGCGACTCGGCGTGTCCGAGCCGGGACCACAGCTCCTCGGCCACGTGCGGCGCAATCGGCGCCGTCATGAGGATCAACGGCTCGAGCGCCTCGCGCGGGACCTCGGCCAGCGAGGTGAGGTGGTTGTTGAACGTGATGAGCTTCGCAATCGCCGTGTTGGCGCGCATGTGCTCCATCTCGACGCGCACGTCGGCGATCGTGCGGTGCAGCAGACGCCGCGTCGTCACGTCGGCCTCGGCCTCGACGACGACCGGCTCCCCCGTCTCCTCCGACACCGCGTTGCGCCACAGGCGCTGCAGGAAGCGCTGGGAGCCGACCACGGCGCGGGTGTCCCACGGGCGGGACAGGTCGAGGGGCCCCATCGACATCTCGTACACCCGGAACGTGTCTGCTCCGTAGGAGTCATACATCTCGTCCGGGGTGACGACGTTCTTCAGGGACTTGCCCATCTTGCCGTACTCGCGCGTGACCTCGGCGCCCTGGTACGTGTAGCGCGTCTCGCCGTCGCCCGTCTGCTCGACGACGTCAGCTGCGGGCACGTAGGCACCGCGCTCGTCCACGTAGGCGTGGGCCTGCACGTAGCCCTGGTTGAACAGCTTGTGGAACGGCTCCATGGCGCTGACGTGGCCGAGGTCG
Source organism: Cellulomonadaceae bacterium (assembly GCA_052086865.1). Taxonomy (GTDB): domain Bacteria; phylum Actinomycetota; class Actinomycetes; order Actinomycetales; family Cellulomonadaceae; genus Flavimobilis. Next base: position 3,443 of record JBQGOU010000262.1, on the reverse strand, counting down.
TGGAGCACCTTGTGCCAGAACCGCGCGTACAGCAGGTGCAGCACGGCGTGCTCGACGCCACCGACGTAGAGGTCCACGCCGCCGGCGCGGCCGGCGCTCGCGTTGTGCTCGGGACCGATCCAGTACCGCTCCAGCTCGGGGTCCACAGCGAACCGGGTGTCGTTCGGGTCGAGGTAGCGCAGGTAGTACCAGCACGAACCGGCCCAGT
>JBQGOU010000262.1:0-3135 GCA_052086865.1 Cellulomonadaceae bacterium | reverse complement strand
CGGGTGTCGTTCGGGTCGAGGTAGCGCAGGTAGTACCAGCACGAACCGGCCCAGTTGGGCATGGTGTTGGTGTCCCGGCGGTAGGTCTTGGGTCCGTCACCGAGGTCGAGGGTGACGTGCACCCAGTCCTCGTTGCGGCCCAGCGGTGGCTCCGGAGAGGAGTCTGCGTCGTCGGGGGCGTAGGTGCGCGGGGAGTAGTCCGGCACGTCCGGCAGAGTCACGGGCAGCAGGCTGTCCGGCACGGCGTGGGGCTGGTCGTTCTCGTCGTAGACGATCGGGAACGGCTCGCCCCAGTACCGCTGACGGCTGAACAGCCAGTCGCGCAGCCGGTAGGTGACGGTGCCAGTGCCCGCGCCGCGCGCCTCGAGCCACGCGGTGATGACGGCCTTGGCCTGCGGCACGTCCAGGCCGTCCAGCGAGATCTCGTCGTTGGCCGAGTTGATGATTGCGCCGTCTCCGGTGCGGGCGCCCGGCGCGGTGCCCTCGGGTGCGGCCACGGTGTAGACGACGGGGAGGTCAAAGGCCTGCGCAAAGGCGAAGTCGCGCTCGTCGCCGCCCGGCACGGCCATGATCGCACCGGTGCCGTAACCCAACAGCACGTAGTCGGCGGTGAACACGGGGACCGGATATCCGTTGACCGGGTTGATTGCGAAGATCCCGGTGAACACCCCGGTCTTGGACTTGGCCTCGGCCTGACGTTCGACGGCGGTTTTGGCCGCCGCTGCCCGCTGGTAGGCCGCAACCGCCTCGGCCGGCGTCGCGTACCCCCCGGTCCAGCCTTCCTTGGTGCCCTCGGGCCAGGCCTCGGGAACGCGGGTGGCCAGCACCTCGTGCTCGGGCGCGACCACCATGAAGGTGGCGCCGAAGAGCGTGTCCGGACGCGTGGTGAACACCGTCACCGTACCGTCGGCGGCACGCTTGGCGGCGCCGGCCACGGCGAAGTCGACGTGGGCGCCCTCCGAGCGGCCGATCCAGTTGCGCTGCATCGCCTTGACCTTGTCCGGCCAGTCGATCAGGTCCAGGTCATCGGCCAGACGGTCGGCGTAGGCGGTGATGCGCATGTTCCACTGCCGCAGGGAACGCTGGAACACCGGGAAGTTGCCACGCTCGGACCGGCCGTCCGCGGTGACCTCCTCGTTGGCCAGCACCGTGCCGAGCCCGGGGCACCAGTTCACCGGCGACTCCGAGACGTAGGCCAGGCGCTGCGCGTCGACGACGGCGCGCTGCTCGGCCTCGCTCAGCTCCGCCCACGTCCCCCCGCCCGGCACCGGACGCTCACCAGCCGCATAGGCGGCAACGAGGTCGGCGATCGGCCGCGCCCGCCCCCGGCCGCCGTCGCGCCGCTCGGCGTCGGTGTCGTACCAGGAGTCGAAGATCTGCAGGAAGATCCACTGCGTCCAGCGCACGTAGCCGTCGTCGGTCGTGGCGAAGGACCGCCGGGGGTCGTGTGCGAGCCCGAGGCGGTCCAGCTGGCGCCGCATCGTGGCGATGTTCTGCTCGGTCGTCACCCGCGGGTGCTGACCGGTCTGCACGGCGTACTGCTCGGCGGGCAGTCCGAACGCGTCGTAGCCCAGGGTGTGCAGGACATTGTCGCCGCACATGCGCCGGAAGCGCCCGACGACGTCTGTGGCGATGTACCCCAGGGGGTGCCCGACGTGCAGCCCCGCGCCCGAGGGGTAGGGGAACATGTCCATGACGAAGAAGCTCGGCGACGCCGGGTCCGCGTTGCGCCCGTGCCCGTCCGTGAGCTCACCGGTGGGGTTGGCCGCGTAGAACGTCCCCCGCTCGGCCCAGGTGCGCTGCCAGCGCTGCTCGATCTCGGCGGCCAGCGCCGGGGTGTACCGGAACGCGGGCTCGTCGCTCGCCGGTGTCTGAAGGGTCTGGGATGCGTCGGTCACACGCTCGAGTCTACCGGCGGCGTGGTGCCACAGCCGTCGTCCCCCACGCGCTGAGACACCTTCACGCCATGCGGAAGGTGTCCACGATCTCGGGCCCGAGCATGGCAAAGACCCACAGCGCGACCGCGAGGTAGAGCGCCACGAGGACCACGACGCGGTTGCGCACGGCCCAGGTCACCCCGCCTCGGCCGCCCAGGTAGCCCTCCTGACGCGCATAGACCAGGGCGTACCAGGCGATCGGGATCATCACCGCCCACACGACCATGCAGTAGGGGCACAGCGCGGCGAGCTCGTAGAGGCTGGTCACGATGAGGAAGACCACGAGTGCGATGCCGAGCAGGCAGCCGAGGAGGAAGGTCAACCAGAACCAGCGCGGCAGGCGCAGCCGGTCACGCAGGATGAGCAGGAACACCCCGATCGTCACGACGACCGGAAAGGCTGCGACACCGATGATCGGGTTGGGGAAGCCCAGCAGGCTACCGGCCGCCGACTCCATCGCCGGGCCGCAGGTGACGAACACGTTGAAGGAGCAGCTCGGGACGTGGTCCGTATCCGCGAGGGTCAGGTAGCGCTCGATCGTCAGCGCAAGCGACGCGAGGAACCCGACCAGCCCGAGTCCGGCAAGCCACGCCCCCAGTGCGGTCGACCGCAGGCGCCCGTCGGGAGCAGGGTCGTCGGGGGCCGAGCCGTGCGGGAGAGATCCGTCCTGGTGCGCCATGTCGCTCCTCGCCGGAGGTAGTTGCAGTGTCAACTACTACCGTAACCCGTCCTCACCCTCCCGGACACCACCCTCCAGAACATCACGCACACGCTCGGCGACGGTGGGCGTGCGCTGACGCCCGAAGGCGAGAACGATCGCCAGCCCCACCAGGGTCAGGACGAGCCCGATCCAGGCGGTGCCCAGATAGCCCCACCCGGCATCGATGACGAGCCCACCCACATACGCACCCTCGGCGTTGCCGAGGTTGAGTGCCGAGTGGCACAGCGCAGCGCCGAGCGACGGGGCGAGCGGCGAGAGATCCATCAGGCGGGCCTGCATGGCCACCCCGAAGATCTGCGAGGTCACCGCGAGCGCGAACAGCCCGATGCACAGCACCGCGAGCCCATAGCTGCCGGACAGCCCGAGCAGGGCGAGCGCGGCGGCGGTCGAGACCATGCCGATGACCACCGTACGCAGCACGGAGCGGTCCGTCACACGCCCCGCGATCAGCACCCCGATGGTCATGCCGAGACCGAA
>JBQGOU010000261.1:0-4985 GCA_052086865.1 Cellulomonadaceae bacterium | reverse complement strand
ACCTTGCTCCTACGCGGAGGGCGTGGGCGACCTGGCGGTCGCAGCCCTCGCAGGGCTCGGACGAAAGGGGTCGCCGTGCCGATCGAGGATCGCCCCGACCACGCCGCCGAGGCGGCGTTCAACCCCTATCTGGCGCTGTCTGCGACAGCGGCAGAGGAGCAGCCGGCTGCTCCGCCCACGCGGCCGCGCGCGGGTCGCCCGACCGCCGGCCCCGCGAAGCGCGAGCATCGCGTGGGCCTATCGCTAAGCGACGTCGAGCACGCCGCATGGAGCGCCGCCGCGAAGGACGCCGGGGTCGGCTCTCTGGCCCGCTGGGCACGCGAGCGCGTGACGAGCTCGCTGATTTTGGCGCACCTCGGGCACAGCGACCTCGGGGGCGAAGTCGCCGCGCTGCGCGCCGACCTCGGCCGCGTTGGCAGCAACCTGAACCAGATCGCGCGAGCGCTCAACGTCGCCGAGCGCGGTGGCCCCGACGGGCCGACCGCCCGTGAAGCGCTCGATGCGATCGAGGCTGTGCGCGCTCAGCTCGCAGAGGTGCGCACCTGGACGAGGGAGCACCCGTGATCGCCAAGATCACCCGCGGGACTCGCGTCGGCGACATCGCCGCGTACCTGCACGGGCCGGGCAAGGCTGATGAGCACCAGTACGTCAAGGACGGACAGCGCCACTCCGGGGGCGTGGTGATCGCCTCGACCATCGGCGCGGAGGGCGCCACCGACCCCGCCGAGTGGGCCGCAGACCTGCGCCACACCCAGCAGACTCGGCCGGACATCACCAAGCCCATCTGGCAGACCTCCCTACGCGCCGCGCCGGGCGACCGGAAGATGGACGATCGCGAATGGGCCGACGCCGCCTCGCGCTTCATGGACGAGATGGACGTGGGTGATCGGCCCTGGGTCGCGGTCCGCCACGGTGACGATCACATCCATATCGTGCTGTCTCGCGTCAGCGACGACGGCGAGGTCTGGCACGGGCGTAACGATCGCCGGGCCGCGCAGCGCGCATGCACCGTTCTCGAGGAGGCTCACGGGCTCAGCCAGGCTCCCCGCCGGAAGGTACAGCCGAAGCGAGCTGTGACCACGCAGCGCGAGACCTGGCGCGAAGCAGCGAAGGTCTCCCCTCGGCAGCGGTCGCTACGCCGCAAAGCCCACCAGTTCACGCAGGCCCAATGGGATGCGCTCGACCCCGCCGTGCAGGGCGTCATTCGCACGAACTCACCACAGCGCGTTCCTGGTGCTCACGTGCCCGAGCCCAAGGGGGCGAGAGGGGCTGGACCGGGGCGGGCACCAGCTGCGCAGCAGAGCCAGTACAGGCAGCGGGTCCGCCGGACAGCTGAGCGGCCGCAGGATCGTGGCTACGAGCGGTGAAGCTGCCGAGGGGCTACGCCCCTTGCCTCCGACGTCGATTGGCGCGACCTAACCTCAGCAGCTCCTTGAACCAGAAGAATGAGACCAATAGTGAGGGCAACTAGTCCAGCGACGACTGCGGCGACTCCAAGGATGTCGGTGGATGAACCAGGTGCGCCCCCGTCTAATGCGTCGAAACGGGCAGACGCCCAGACCAGGGATCCGACCAGAATCCCAGCCCCACCAATGGTGACAACTAGCGCGACGATGACTTTTCTCGAGAGCATAGAGACGCCCCTTCCCCATGGGCGGTCGTGGTGACATCGATGTCGTGCCGCCGCTACGGCGAGCATAGGCCGGGCCGCAGGACCACGCAATGCGGGTGAAACGCACCGGAGGGCAGAGTGGCTAGCGATGTGGCTGCCGCGGGGCTCCGCCCCTTGCCTTCGAGGCTGGTGGGGTGCGTTCCAGCGCAGTAGATCAGCAGATCAGCAAGTCAGCACCTCAGTACGTTGGCCGGGCTCCGCCCCTTCATGTTCATGCCCTTACGGATCGACGACGAGGATGATCAGGGCGAGGCCGACTGACTGCTAGCACCGGTCCATCACGCGGCCGTGCGACTAGTTACCGGCCCGTAATGCGTCGCCACCAACCACGCCGGGGTGGTTCAGGTGGTTCATCCTGACCTAGGTCAGTGGACCGGCTGGGTGGTTCATCTGAGCCATGCCTGACCTGCGGTGACCGGTCGTGACCTAGGTCAGGGTGGGTCATTTGGGCGGGCTGACCTAGGTCACTGACCCAGGGGGTTGGACCAGGTGAACCAGCGGTGGACCGGGGTGGTTCGAGCAGGCGCATGGCCTGCTGTAGGTCTGCTATCCGGTCCTGGCGCTCCTGGGCGAGCTGCTCGGCGCTGGCGCGGCGCAGCCGCTCCTGCGCGAGCTCGTGCTCGAGCTCGGTGACCCGATCCGGAGGCGTAGCGGCAGGGGCCGGCTCTTCTGGCTCCTCGTCCCAGTCCACCGCGCCGGGCTGGTAGCCGGCCCCGATCAGATCGTTCACCGGGATGCGCCATTGGCCCTGGCTGGTCTTGTAGGCGTTGGGGAAGTCGCCTGCGGCCAGACGGCGCTTCAGCGTCGAGCGGGACACACCGCACCGCTCCTCGGCCTCGCGCAGCGTCCACGTCGGGCGGGCCATGCCCTCAGACCTCGTCGAGGGGCAGCGGCGGGGCGATCTCCGCCTGGCGCTCGGCCTCGCGCTCCTTGCGCGCCTTGTATACGCGGTAGCGGGTGGCGCGCTCCTTGATCCCGAAGTGCTCGGCGGTCTCGCGCCAGGTGTGCCCCTGGTCGTCGCGGTAGGCCCGGGTCGCCTCGCGCAGCTCCGCCAGGCGCGCGCGGCGGCGCGCCTCCTTCTCGGTGACCCGGTTCCTCATGCGGCGACCGTAGCAACGCGCCGGTGACCCGTTCGGGCGACACGCACGAAAGCGCGGTGCCTAGGCAAACATCTCGCGTAGGGTCAGAGCACCACCAAAAATTGAGCGCCCCACCGGTTGCAGCCGGTAGAGCGCTCGCTTCACCCCGAAGAGCCATTCGGGGAGAAAGCCTAGGGATGAGTCTAACGGACAGCCTGGCCCCGGTCCTAGCGATCGAGAGCCACCCCCGCACCACGGTCACGGACCCGCACGCCCGGCCCGAGTCGCCCGGCATCCGCTCCTCAGGATGGACCGACGAGGACGCACACCACCTCCTCGCCCACCTCGACCGGGACACCTTCCAGGCCTCACCCACGCGCGACTTCTCCCACGCCTGGCGCAAAGACCCCACGACCGGAGAGACCACACCGAAGCTCTACCCCGTCGGGTCACGGCACCTGCAGCGCGCTCAGTACGCCGTGCTCACTCACCCTCAGCGCGCCGCCGTGCTCGTCATCGACCTCGACCACCCCACCGGGGTGCAGGGAGGACAGGTCACCGCGATCCAGCCCAAGGTGCATACCCAGCTCGACCGGCTCGCGGTCGCGGGCTTCGGCCCCTCCTGGGTGGGCGTGAACCCGCTGAGCGGGAAGGCGCAGGCGCTGTGGCTGATCGATCCCGTCTACGCGGCCGAGGGCCGGCGCAGCTCAAACATGGCGCTGCTGGCGGTGGCCACCGATGAGCTGAACGTGGCGCTTGGCGGTGACCGCTCGTTCTCCCACCGCTTCTCCCGTTGGCCGCTGCACAGGTCTGGCGACCCCACCGCCTACCGTTGGCACTGCCAGCACCATCAGGTCGTGCGGCTGCGCGACCTCATCGAACACCTGCGAGAGATGACCAATCGGCCCCAGCACCAGCCACGACCTCAGTACGAGAGCGGCCGCGCCCGTATCGAGGCAGCCCGTCGCGCCACGGCCGAGGCGAAGGCTCGTGCAGCTGGCGAGGATGCTTCCCAGGTCTCTCCGGCAGCCGCAGGAGTCATCGACGGAGTGCGGGTGCTCTGGCAGTCCGACGGCCGCGCGGCCCGCGACGAGACCGCGTTCCGCCACGCACTGGTCACCGGCCACAGGCTCCGCGCGAAGGGCGAGCGGCTCACGGACGCCGCTCTGATCGACGCCTACGAGCAGGCCTACTCGATCGCTCAGGCGGTCGGCGCCGACTACCGCGAGCCCGACATGCCTCCGATGCGCGATCGCCTCACGATGGCCCGCCGCATCCGCAGCTACGTCACCCGAGGCGGGACCAGCACCACCAGCACCGGCTCGCGCACCGACAGCGCCGGACGCAAGGCCCTGGCGACCATGGGCGCACGCGGAGGCAAGACCGCCGCGAAGCGCTGGACCGACCCCGAGAGCGAGTACGCACGCCAGCAGCGCGCGGCACTGGCCGCAGCCAACAAGCGCAAGAGCGTGAGCAGCCGCCGACGTGGCTATGAGATCGCGGACTGGTACCTCGACCGTCATCAGCGGACCGGAGAGTGGCCCACCCTCGCTGACGGCATGACAGCGCACAGCGTGAGCCGAGAGACCATCAAGCGAGCGCTCAAAGCCGCGGACATCGAGCTTCCCCGTGGCCGCAGACAGGCACCCCCGGAAAAGGGCTCACACCGTAGGCAGTAAACGGTTCCCCCCCCCCTCCCCTGGCCCCTCCACACTCTTGCGGGCGGGTGCGATCGGTCTTCACATCTCTCCTAGCGGTTCTGGACCACCCCCACGGGAGCACGCTGGCACGTGCAGCTTCCCGAGAAGTCCGTAGGCCCTACGTACCCCACCGGGATGCTTCCCACCGCTCACCGAGCGAGCGCAGCTCGGCCCCTGCGCCCGTGCCCCGCGCGGCCGCGCGTCACGCCTCCGCGACAGACCCCAGCGTCGGTGCGGGTTGGTCGTGCGACCCCTGGACGGGGTCGCCTCTCGACGCTTCGCGTCGATGCCGGGGCCCGACCCGGCCGCGCGTCGTCCCTCCTTTGCGGCCGCGCCCGTGCCGGTCCCCGGCCCCTGCCTCACAGCGCGCTGCATCCTCCTACGTCGGTGCGCTGAGAGACGATGCAAGGTATGATTGTGCGGGACACTACGGGGCGTACCGTTCGTTCCTCACTGCCCCATAGCGTCCCGCACAATCCACCTTGCTCCTACGCGGAGGGCGTGGGCGACCTGGCGGTCGCAGCCCTCGCAGGG
>JBQGOU010000260.1:0-4996 GCA_052086865.1 Cellulomonadaceae bacterium | reverse complement strand
CGACTCGCTCGAGGGCCTGCGCGGCCAGCCGCGCCTCAAGCCCCCGTTCCCCGCGGTGGCGGGCCTGTACGCCCGCCCCACCGTGGTCAACAACGTCGAGTCGGTGGCCTCCGTGCCCGCGATCGTGCGCGGCGGGGCGGACTGGTTCACGTCGATGGGCACCGAGCGCTCGGCCGGGCACGGCCTGTTCTCGCTGTCCGGGCACGTGACCCGGCCCGGGCAGTACGAGGCGCCGCTGGGCATCACGCTGCGCGAGCTGCTGGACATGGCCGGCGGCGTGCGGGCGGGGCGCGAGCTGAAGTTCTGGACGCCGGGCGGCTCGTCGACCCCCATCTTCACCGCGGAGCACCTGGACGTGCCGCTCGACTACGAGTCGGTGGGCAAGGCCGGGTCGATGCTGGGCACCCGCGCCCTGCAGATCTTCGACGAGACCACCTCCGTGGTGCGGGCCGTGACGCGCTGGATGGAGTTCTACGCGCACGAGTCCTGCGGCAAGTGCACCCCGTGCCGTGAGGGCACGTACTGGCTCAAGCAGGTGCTCGGCCGCCTTGAGGCGGGCCGCGGCCAGGCCGGTGACATCGAGCTGCTGCTCGACACCTGCGACAACATCCTCGGGCGCGCGTTCTGTGCGCTCGGCGACGGCGCCACCTCTCCGGTGACGAGTGCCGTGAAGTACTTCCGCGAGGAGTTCGAGGCGGGTATGCACACCCCGGCGAGCGAGTTGTTCCCCCCTGAGCGCTCCGCGCTCTTCGAGCATGCGCCCCGCCGCACGAGCGCCGGAGCGGGGGTGCACGCATGACCACGACGACCCCGGACGGCTCCGGCACGGTGGTGGCCAAGGACCAGGTCAGCTTCGTCATCGACGGCGTCGAGACGGCGGTGCCCAAGGGCACGCTTGTGATCCGGGCCGCCGAGCAGCTGGGCATCCAGATCCCGCGGTTCTGCGACCACCCGCTGCTCGAGCCCGCCGGCGCCTGCCGACAGTGCCTTGTGGACGTGTCCATGCCGGACCGGGAGGGCAATCTGCGCCCCATGCCCAAGCCGCAGGCCTCCTGCACGCTCGAGGCGACGCCGGGCATGGTGGTCAAGACCCAGCACACCTCGCCCGTGGCGGACAAGGCCCAGCACGGGGTGATGGAGCTGCTGCTCATCAACCACCCGCTGGACTGCCCCGTATGCGACAAGGGCGGGGAGTGCCCGCTGCAGAACCAGGCGATGAGCAACGGCCGGGACACCAGCCGCTTCGTCGACGTCAAGCGCACGTTCCCCAAGCCCATCAAGATCTCGACGCAGATCCTGCTGGACCGCGAGCGGTGCATCCTGTGCCAGCGGTGCACCCGCTTCTCCAAGGAGATCGCGGGGGACAACTTCATCGACCTGCAGAAGCGCGGCGCCTCCCAGCAGATCGGGACGTTCGACGAGCAGGTCCTCGGCTACGCGTTGCCCGCCGACGCGGTGCCCACCGTCGGCCCGGCCCTCGAGGACGAGAGCGGTGAGCCGTTCGCGTCCTACTTCTCGGGCAACACCGTGCAGATCTGCCCCGTGGGTGCGCTGACCAGCGCGGCCTACCGCTTCCGCTCGCGGCCCTTCGACCTCGTCTCCACGCCGTCGATTGCGGAGCACGACGCAAGCGGCTCCGCGATCCGCATCGACCACCGGCGCGGCACCGTGCTGCGGCGCCTGGCGGGCGAGGACCCCGTGGTCAACGAGGAGTGGATCACCGACAAGGACCGCTTCGCCTTCACCTGGCAGAGTGCGCCGGACCGCCTGAGCACCCCGCTGGTGCGGGACGTGGCGGCCGACGGCGGCCGGGGCGAGCTGCGCCCGGCCAGCTGGGCCGAGGCACTGGAGGTTGCCGCGCAGGGCCTCGCCGAGGCCCGCGCCACCGGCGGCGTCGGAGTGCTTCCCGGCGGTCGCCTCACGGTTGAGGACGCCTACGCCTACGCCAAGTTCGCCCGCGTGGTGCTCGGCACCAACGACGTCGACCACCGGGCCCGGGCCCACTCGGACGAGGAGCAGGACTTCCTCGCCCACGCCGTGGCCGGCACCGGACTGGGCGTGACCTTCACCGACCTGGAGCAGGCACCGGCCGTCCTGCTCGTCGGCCTGGAGCCGGAGGAGGAGGCGGGCACCGTCTTCCTGCGCCTGCGCAAGGCCACCCGCAAGCACCGCACCCGGGTCTTCGCCATCGCCCCCTTCGCCTCACGGGGTCTGGACCGGCTCGGCGGCGTGCTGCTGCCCGCCGCGCCCGGCACCGAGGCCGAGGTGCTGGCCGCGCTGACCACCGGAGCGGACGAGCCCGTGGTGAACGCCTGGCCGCGGTGCCCGGCGCCCTCTCGGCCGTGCTCGGCCTCGCCGAGCGCACCGGTGCCCGCGTGGCCTGGATTCCACGCCGCGCCGGTGAGCGCGGCGGCGTGGAGACCGGCACGCTGCCCGGCCTGCTGCCCGGCGGGCGTCCTGTGGCCGACGCCGCGGCCCGCGTGGACGTGGCGGCCGTGTGGGGTGTGGACTCGCTGCCGGACCGCCCCGGTCGGGACCTGACGGGCATCCTCGACGCCCTCGGCTCGGGCGGGCTGGCCGGTGTGGTGCTCGGCGGCCTCGAGCTCGGCGACCTGCCGGACCCCCGGGCGGCACGCGCCGCGTTGGAGGCGGCGCCGTTCGTGCTGAGCCTCGAGGTGCGCGCCTCGGACGTGACGGCCCTGGCCGACGTCGTCCTGCCGGTCGCACCGCCTGCCGAGCGGGCCGGGTCGTTCTGGAACTGGGAGGGGCGCGTGCGTCCCTTCGGCCAGGCGCTGGCCTCCGCGGCGCTGACCGACCATCGGGCGCTGGACGCCCTGGCGGCCGAGCTCGACGTCGTGCTCGGCCTGGCCACGCTGGACGGTGTGCGCGACGAGCTCGGGCAGCTGGACGCCTGGGACGGCGCGCGGGTACGCCCGCCGCGTGTGGCGGCCGTCGAGCCGCCGGCCGTGGCCCCCGGTCAGGGGGTGCTGGCCTCCTGGCGAATGCTGCTGGACGCCGGGCGTGGGCAGGACGGTGAGCCGTTCCTCGCGGGCACCGCCCGCCGGGCCGTCGCCCGCGTGTCCGCCGGAACCGCAGCCGCCGTCGGCGCCGCGGACGGACAGCAGGTGCGGGTCTCGACGCCGCGCGGCGAGATCGTGCTGCCGCTTGCGGTCACGGATATGCCCGACCACGTCGTGTGGCTGCCGCTGAACTCCCCGGGCTGCCGTGTGCGCACCACCCTGGGCGTCGGGCCGGGCGAGCTCGTCGACTTCGCCCCCGTGAAGGAGGACGCATGAACCCGCTGCCCCTTGCGACGCCGGGCGTGCCCGGGATCGCGGCCGACTTCTCGGGCGACAACGGCTGGACCTACCTGGTCAAGGCCGTGCTGATCCTGGTGTTCCTGCTGACCAGCGTGCTCATCGCGATCTGGTTCGAGCGCAAGGTCGTGGGCCGCATGCAGGTGCGCCCCGGACCCAATGTGCACGGCCCCTTCGGCCTGCTGCAGTCCCTTGCGGACGCGATGAAGCTGCTGCTCAAGGAGGACATCACCGTCAAGGCGGCGGACAAGATCGTCTACCTCGTCGCCCCGATGATCTCGGTGTTCTGCTCCCTGCTCGTGTTCGCCGTGGTGCCCTTCGGGCCCGAGGTGCGCATTCCCTTCACCGACTACGTCACGCCCGCCCAGCTCACCGACTTCCCGGTGGCGGTGCTGTACGTGCTCGCCTGCGCGGCCCTCGGCGTCTACGGCATCGTGCTCGGCGGCTGGTCCTCGGGCTCCACCTACCCGCTGCTCGGCGGGGTGCGTTCCACGGCCCAGGTCATCAGCTATGAGCTCGCCATGGGCCTGGCCCTGGTTGCGGTGTTCCTCGTGTCCGGGTCGATGTCCACCTCGGAGATCGTCTCCGCGCAGGAGCGCATCTGGTGGGCGCTGCCCATGCTCCCGGCCTTCGCGATCTACGTCGTGTCGATGATCGGCGAGACGAACCGCCTGCCCTTCGACCTCCCGGAGGCCGAGGGTGAGCTGGTCTCGGGGTACATGACCGAGTACTCCTCGATGAAGTTCGCGTGGTTCTTCCTCGCCGAGTACATCAACATGCTCAACGTCTCCGCAATCGCCACCACCCTGTTCCTGGGCGGCTGGCGTGCCCCGTGGCCGCTGTCCGCGATCAACGACGGCATGCTCAACACCGGCTGGTGGCCGATTCTGTGGTTCCTGGCCAAGGTGTGGCTGCTGATGTTCGTGTTCGTGTGGGTGCGCGGCACGCTGCTGCGGCTGCGCTACGACCAGTTCATGCGCTTCGGGTGGAAGGTGCTCATCCCCGGGGCGCTCGCCTGGGCCGTGCTCGTGGCGGTCTACCGGGGCCTGGTGGAGTTCACCGACATCAGCCAGCAGTCGATGATGGTCTTCTTCGCGGCGGTCGCCGTCGTGGCGCTCGCCGCCGCGTTCCTGATTCCCGAGAAGAAGCCGGACGAACCCGCGCCCGACGACACGCCGTTCGACGCCTTCGCCGGCGGCTTCCCGGTCCCGCCGCTGCCGGGCCAGAAGCTGCCCCCCTCGCCTCGGCGCGCCCGTGCGGCCGCCGCCGGGTCGGCGCCCGCCGTGACCGCCGGCCCCCGGGCCGACAAGGAGGACGACGATGCCTGAGCTGCCCGAGAAGAAGGGCCTCGGCGAGCTGTTCGCCCCCGTGGCCGGGTTCGGGGTGACGTTCTCCTCGATGTTCCGTCCCACGGTCACCGAGCAGTACCCCTTCGAGAAGGTGCCGACCAAGCCCCGCTACCACGGCCGCCACCAGCTCAACCGCTACCCGGACGGCCTCGAGAAGTGCATCGGCTGCGAGCTGTGCGCCTGGGCCTGCCCGGCGGACGCAATCTACGTCGAGGGCGCCGCCAACGCGGACCTGCCCGACGGCGCGCACATGTCGCCCGGGGAGCGCTACGGCCGCGTCTACCAGATCAACTACCTGCGCTGCATCTTCTGCGGGCTGTGCATCGAGGC
>JBQGOU010000259.1:0-5016 GCA_052086865.1 Cellulomonadaceae bacterium | reverse complement strand
CTGAGAGGAACTCCCGGACGGCAGGCGAGAGTGCCGAGGGCGCAGGGGGCGCAGGCCAGTCGCCGGTGAGGTGCGTCGTCGAGGGCCAGTCCGCCGGGCGTGGCAGCAGCGTGGGCGACACGGCGATCAGTGATCCGGCCGGCGACGCGACCCGGCGCGAAGAGGGAAGGCCGAGTCTGCGTCTCGCCGCGCGGATGTCCGCGGCGAACAACCGCTCCCCCAGTGTGACGGCGCGATAGCTCAGCCGGTTGCCGACCGCACCGAGAGAGCGACTCGCCACACCGGGAGCGGAAAACTCGCGCGTGGGGCTGAGTACGGGCGTGAACCCGACGTCGAGAGCGGGGATGCCGAGGCGCTCGGCGACGACCGGGACGGTGAGCAGCTTGGGATGGAAGACGATGATGTCCGGCTGCCAGGACATGGCGGTGTCCACGACCCGTGCGAGCATGATGCTCATCGCGGGCCGGATCTGTTCACGAAAGGCGCGGAGACCGTTGCGCGATTCCTGCGTCATGCTGGTCAGTCGCCGGAAGCTCACGCCGAGGCTGGCGACGTCGATGCCCTCACCGGGGATCGGATCGTCGGGCGCTGCGACGCGGACCTCGTGCCCTGCCTCCTGCAGCACCGCGGCGAGGCCGAAGAACGGCTCGACGTCCCCTCGGCTCCCGGCCGTGGCCAGCAGGACCCGGCCGTGGCGAGGAGCCGAGGACGCGTTAGGCATCGTCGTCTCCGATGCGGGCGATATCCCGGTCCGGCTGCCCGTCCTCGTTCATGTCCGCGTTGCGTGCTTTGCGGGCGTCCCATCGCAGCATCATCGCGGCGGAGATCGCGGCGATGAGGGTGCCGATCAGGATCGCGATCTTCGCACCGTCGGTGTGTTCGGTGTCGGGGAACGACAGCTCGGCGATCAACAGGGACACGGTGAATCCGATTCCCGTCAGAAGCCCCACGGGGAGGAGATCACGGATGCCGATCGCGTCGGGCAGTCGCAACGGGGTGAGCTTGGCGACCAGCGCGGTCATGCCCAGCACGCCGAGGAGCTTTCCGAGCACGAGCCCGGCGACGATGGCGAGCACGACCGGCTGGCCGAGGATTGCCGCGGGCCCCTCGCCGTCGATCAGAGACACACCGGCGGAGAAGAACGCGAACACGGGCAGGGCGATGCCGGAGGAGAACGGGCGGATCGCGTCATCGAGCCGGTGGGTTCGCGGCTCCGGCTCGCCGTGGATGATCCGGGCAGGAACGGTGAAGCCGAGCAGGACTCCGGCGATGGTCGCGTGCACGCCGGATGCGTGCATGAACCCCCATGCGGCCAGAGCGAGCGGGACGAGAAGCCACCACTGCGGGCGCCGCATGCGCACCATGACCCCGAAGAGGACCACGAGGCCGAGAGCGCACGCCAGGGCGATGATGTCGATCCCGGTCGTGTAGAACACCGCGATCACCACGATCGCCAGCAGATCGTCGACCACGGCCAGCGTGAGCAGGAAAGTTCGCAGCGCCCGCGGCAGCCCGCGGCCGAAGATCGCCAGCACGGCGAGAGCGAACGCGATGTCGGTCGCGGTCGGGATCGCCCACCCGTGCAGGGCCTCCCGATCCCCGGAGACGAGGATCACGCTCACGAAGAACACGGCCGGCAGGATCATCCCACCCACCGCGGCCAGGACGGGAACGGCCGCCTCCCGCGGACGGCGGAGGCTTCCGGCGACGAGTTCGTGCTTGAGTTCGACGCCGACGACGAAGAAGAACACCGCCAACAAACCGTCGGCCGCCCAACTCGACAACGAGAGGTCGAGATGAAGAACGGCGGGACCGAGGGTGATCTCCGACAAGGCAGTGTAAGTGTCATGCCACGGCGAGTTGGCCCAGAGGAGAGCGAGTGCGGCCGCGGCCAGCAGCAGGAATCCGCTGGTGGTCTCGAGCGTCACCCATCGCCGCACACGGCGGCGGGCGTCACGAACACGGGTCACTGGCGTCATGGGTCTCCTCTGGTCACACCGCCGGCGGGTGTCGCCGGCGTCGATGTCGACCAGACTTCCCGACGCGCCGGAATCCACCTTACGTGACAACTCGACAGCCGCGCGCCGGCAGGCGCGCCGGGCCGTCGCCGTTGGCTAGTCCCTCCTCGTCCCGTCGTATCGTTGTCGGCGTGCGACATAAGCAGATCCTGGACAAGCTCGCGATCGGCCAGATCCCCGCGACCGTGGAGGACGAGGTCGCCCGTCTCGCGGGCACGAGCTTCATCTACGCCAAGCACGCCGGGCATCGGGGAGCACGCTATGAGGACGTCGTCCCGCGCCTGATCCGCCGATGGTCGGGACTGCTCGATGCCGACCACTCCGATTCGGACCGGATGCTCGGCCATCAGGTCGCCCTGGCACTCGCCACCTGCCTGCACCAGGTGGGGCTGATCGACCCGGAGCTGACAGAGCGCGCAGTCTCCGGAATCGCCGAGCTGAACGCCCGGGTCTGGCTCAGTGACGTCTTCGAGCGTCAGTCGGCGGACGTCGCTGCGCTGCTTCGTTCCGCCCCCGTTGCCCTGACGCGCCGCCCTCCGACGCGCGAGACGATCACCTTCACCCGGCCCGGCGACCTCCTCGCCATCCGTACCGGGGATGTCTATGTCATCGGGCATGTGCACGGCGACACGGCGTTGAATCAGGCTCCCGTCGTGGAGCTCTATGAGACGACCTTCGCGCAGCTTCCGGAACCGGATAACGTGGTCGGCTCGCGGGCAGCGGGAGAGCAACGGGGCGACGGCCCCGCGTCGGTGAGTGTCCTTGGCGTCTTCGGGCTGCGGCATATTCCGGACCCTGCCGAGCAGATCGTCCTCATCGATGTGGCGCAGAAGACACTCCCCGATCGTTCGCATCTCGTCGACCGCGGCGTGGGCTGGACGGTTCGGATCTCTACGATCTCCTCGACACGGCAGCCGAGATCGCCGCACGCTGACCTGCTCGGGACCGTGCGCGCGCAGGCGACCGATGCTCAGTCGCCCTTCTCGGTGTCGCTGATCTTCTCTCGGGTTTCTCGTCGAGAGGCTCGCCGCTCTTCGCCGACCGTCAGCGAGGCGTCTCCGGAGGCGGTGTGGGTGGGGTCCCCCGGGCCCTTGGGTTGGATGCGTCCCGGTTCGAGCGTGCGGGTGACGTCCTGGGCGGTGACGATCGGGATCTGTCCGGTCGCGGTCTCGTACCATTCGGTGAGGGCGGGATCGTCGGTGTCGATGCCCGCTCCGGCGCCTTCGTCGGCGGCGACCTCGGCGGCTTCGAAGACGAAGTCGTCACCGTGCTCGGCGATGCCGCGCCGGACGCCCTGCGCGATCGCGGCACGCGCGTACCGGTAGCGGAGTATGTAGGGGTCGGTGCGCAGTTCCTTGGCCCAGGAGATCATGATCCCGATCACGATGATCGCGAACGGCAGCGCCGAGACGACCATGATCGACTGCAACCCGGACAGCGCGGTCTGCCCTCCCGCGAGGAGCAGCGCGAGGGCTGCGGCGCCGAGGAGAACGCCCCAGGTGATCGTCACCCACGTCGACGGCTCGGGCTTGCCGCGCTGACTCATCGACCCCATCACGATCGCGGCCGAGTCCGCGGAGGTGACGAAGAACAGGATGATGGAGATCATCGCCAGCACGGACAGGACCACCCCGAACGGCAGCGCGCCGAACACGGCGAACAGGATCGCCTCCGGGGATCCGGCATCCGCGATCCCGCTCCCCTGGGACTCGAAGAGCATGGTCGTGCCGCCCATGATCCCGAACCACACGATGCACACGATCGAGGGGACGACGATGACGACGGTCACGAACTCGCGCAGGGTGCGGCCGCGGGAGATCTTCGCGATGAACATGCCCACGAACGGTGTCCAGGAGATCCACCAGGCCCAGTAGTAGTTGGTCCAGCTGGCCATGAACGCGGCGGCGTCGTTGCCCTGGGCGGGGTTGCGCAGGAGCATGGTCCATAGCTCGCCGAAGAACGCGGAGACGCTGGCGGGGATCATGTTCAGCAGGAACAGGGTCGGGCCGGCGATGAAGATGAACACCCCGATGACCGCGGCGATGACCATGTTGATGTTCGACAGGGCACGGATGCCGCGCTTGATACCGGAGACGGCGGAGACCACGAACGCGGCGGTGAGGATCGTGATGATGACGATGAGCCCCGCGTTGCCGAGGGGGCCGATGCCGGTGACGACCTCGACGCCGCTGGCGATCTGCAGGGTGCCCATCCCGAGGGTGACGCCGGTGCCGAACAGGGTGACGATGATCGCGAACACGTCGATGACCGCGCCGATCCATCCCTCGGTGCGCTCTCCGAAGATGGGGCGGAAGATCGCCGAGATCAGCGGCGCCCGTCCCCTGCGGTAGGCGGCGTAGGCGATCGCGCCGCCGACGAGCGCGTAGAACGCCCACGCCATCGGGCCCCAGTGCAGGATCGACTGCGCGAGCGCGTCGAGCATCGCATCTCTGCTGCCCGGTTCCGCCGTGAAGCCCGGCGGCACGTCGGTGAAGTAGGCCAGTGGCTCGGCGGGGCCCCAGAACAGCAGGCCGATGCCCATGCCGGCGGAGAACAGCATCGCGATCCACGACACCGTGGAGAACTCCGGCGACTCGTCGTCGGCGCCGAGGCGAATGCCGCCGGTCCGGCCGTAGCCGACGACGAACATGAACCCGATGGTCGCGATCGCGAGCAGTGAGAACAGCCAGCCGAAGTTGTCGGTCACCCGGCCCAGAGACGCCGCTCCCGCGGCGCTGATGCTGTCGGGGGCGAGGAAGCCCCAGACGACGACTCCGAGGACGAGGACACCGGCGATCCCGAAGACAGCCCAGTTGGTACTGAACACGCGCGGCGTGTCCTCGACCCCGATCCCGGGGATCAGCGCCGGATGCGTCACCTCCTTGAGGATCGTCTTCGGTGATCTCTTTCCCGAGCCGGCGCTTGGCGTCTCCGTGTCACGTTTCGGGCTCTTCCCAGATGAGGGTGTAGCGCACGTCGCGCGGCGGGCCGGCGCGTC
>JBQGOU010000258.1:0-5020 GCA_052086865.1 Cellulomonadaceae bacterium | reverse complement strand
ACTCGCGCTCGACCTCGGCGGGGTTCATGTGTCCCTGCGCGTCGAGCACCGGCACGGTCTCGGTGAACGTTCCGGTGCCGGACAGCCGCCAGGTCCCCGTGACGGGGGCGTCGGGGGCAAGGAAGTCCGCGAAGTCGACCGTCCCGCCGTCGTGCCGGTAGGTCTCGGTGTGCGGGCCGGACTCCCCCGGCGTGCCAGGCCGCCCGCGCTCGTCCCGCAGCGTGATGGTCAGCCCGGGCACCAGGAAGGTCGTCTGCCGGATGCGGTCGACCAGAGCCTCGGCGGAGAACACGGCGGTGCCGGGGAAGACCTGCCGGTCCGCCCAGTAGCGCACGCGGGTCCCGCTCACACCGCGCCGGGTTGTGCCCACCGCCTCGAGCACGGACTTCTTGGTGAACGGGGTGAACGCTGAGTCCGGGCCCGGGCCCGACGCCGCGTCCGCGAACGTTCCGGGCTCACCGCGCCGGAACGTCATCCGGTAGGTCTTGCCGCCCCGGTCGACCTCGACGTCGAGCCGGGAGGACAGGGCGTTGACCACGGAGGCGCCGACGCCGTGCAGACCACCGGATGCCGTGTAGGAGCCGCCACCGAACTTTCCGCCCGCGTGCAGCTTGGTGAAGACGACCTCGACGCCGCTCAGGCCGGTCTTCGGCTCGATGTCGACCGGGACCCCGCGGCCGTCGTCGGCGACGGTGACGGACCCGTCGGCGTGCAGCGTCACGTCGATGCGCGTGCAGAACCCGCCGAGCGCCTCGTCCACCGAGTTGTCGATGATCTCCCACAGGCAGTGCATCAACCCCCGGGAGTCGGTTGAGCCGATGTACATGCCGGGGCGCTTGCGCACCGCCTCCAGCCCCTCGAGGACAGACAGGTGCCGGGCGTTGTACGAGGATTCCGTCAGGGTCGAGGACACACCCCAGAGCCTAGACGGGTCACCGGCGAACCCCGGTCAGGCGTGCCGGACCGGGGCGTTGTGGACCGTCTCGCGTTCGCGGGGAGCGAAGCGAGGCCGCTCACGGGACGAGATGTGGGTGGTCAGTGGTTGGATAGTGGTATGAACACGACGACAACCGAACCGCTCACCGCAGCCGACCGCTGCGACCGGTGCGGCGCCCAGGCGTACGTCAAGGTCACCCTGCCCGTCGGCGAGCTGCTGTTCTGCGGCCACCACGCACGTCAGCACGCCGCGGCCTACCAGGACGTCGCTCTCGACGTCCAAGACGAGACCGACCGCCTGCTCGCCGAGCACGGGGCTGCCGACCGGCGCTGACCCCGGACCGAGGCTGCCCCGCCGGCCCAGACCACGACGAAGCCCGCCGCACCTCTCGGTGCGGCGGGCTTCGTCGTGCTGCGGACGCTCAGTCCAGGTAGTCGCGCACTCTGAACGACTATGCGCTGTGCGGTCTCGGCGGAAACGCTGGGAGCGTTTGTCCAGGTCACAAGCGCTGTGGGTGCAAATATCCTGGACTAGCAGAACGGCCCCGGAAGGTGTTGGAGCACCTGCCGAGGCCTAGGTCCAGGACCTTGCATAGGAGGTCCGAACCATGGCGCACGATCCTACCGCCCAGTACTCCACCCGCACCCGCCGCACGCTGCGCAGTGACGCCCAGCGTGTGTATGACTTCCTCGAGCCCGTGTTCGCGTTCGGGGCGTTCGTCATCTCGGCCGCGTTCTTGCTGGTGGTGATCGCGGCGTGAGCGCGCCAGATCCCGGCGTCGCGGCCGTCCTGCGCGAGCTGCGGGGGCGCTCCGGGCTCACGCTCGAGCAGGCCGCAAACGGCATCCCGTGCGGTCACGCATGGCTTGCGAAGGTGGAGGCGGGCACCGCAGCGCCGAGCCTCGCCCTGATCCACGCGGCCTCGGAGCTCTACGCGCGAGCCATCAAGGCGGGCGTGGGTGTCACGACTACTGACACCCCTGACAAGACGCGGCTCGTCCTCGCGGTCTATGAGGACGAACTACCCAAGGGCTTCCTCGGGTACTCGGCACCCGAGGGCGCGGTGTGGATCGACCCGCGCCAGCGGCCGGTCAAGCGCGCCGAGACACTCCTGCACGAGATCTTCCACGTGCTGCTCGGGCACGACGGACCCGCGGACGAGCACGTCGAGTGGGACGTCGAGCAGTTGTGCCTCGAGACGGTGCGCGCCCTACAGAAGATCGGACCCGTTGTCTGGGAACCGGTGCGCACCGAGCCTGAGAAGCGGGCCGCTGCGGCCTGCCAGAACACCAACCGATAGGAGCAGAACCATGGACGCCAACCTGACGGCTGAGAACGCCACGTCCCCGTCAACGCAGACCAAGTCGACGGACCGCCCGCGCAAGCCTCGAGTCTTCCACTATGCCCTCAAGGTCGATGGGACGATGCGCGCAATGTGCGGCGACTGGTTCCCGATCGCGAAGGCGATCGAGATCTTCGAGCCACGCGCGTCGTCGCGTCCCGCGGTGGTCTGCCAGGCGTGCCAGGACGTGCGCGAACTTTTCGAAAGCTGATCGCCCGCTGAGTCTGGCCAACCGTTGCCCTCAGGGTGACGGTTGGCCGGGCTGAGCCGGTGATCCTTCTCAGGGCCATTCCTGAGAAGTCCCGACGCAGCGCGTCCCTGCTCGTCCCGCGCCTAACCAGACGAGTCCGGTGCAGCACACCACCCTTCACCCGCGAACCGGCGCGGGAGCGGCGTCAAAGGCCACGACGACCGCGTGCAGCACCAGCTCGTCCTCACATCGAGGGCGGGCTGCCGGTGCTGGGAATGTCGCAGACGGTGGCGGGGGCGGCGGGGATTTCGGCGTCGGGGACCTTGCAAGGCCAGCCGTCCGTCAGGACGTCCGCGCCGGCTGACCGACGATCTCGATCACGCGATCCAGAGACTCGCGGGCCCGGACGAGGTCGTAGTGGTGTCTCGCGCTGATCAGTTCGCGGTTGCGGTGCAGCCGGTCATCCTGAGTCAGCCGATCCAGCCGTTCGACCTTGCGCTCGACGTCTCGCGCCGCATCGAGGAACACGTCAGGCAACGGCCGACGACGTGCCTTCGGCTTCGGACCCTCGCGCCGCGCCCGGTAGGCCTCGGTCCGGCATCGCCCACCGCAGTACCGGGCGTCAGCGCGCGCCGCTGTGAACGATCGCCCGCAAGTGTCACACGTCTTGTCCATGTGACAGATAATCCCACACGCTCACGCTATCTGTCACACGCTACAGATCGGTGACAGTTAGACCTGACCGAACCACGGGACTCTCGCCTACGGTTCCCGAGGTCGGGAAGCGTCCGGCCCTTGAGCGCGGGTATCACTCGGGTGTGCGGGATCTGCACACCCCTGGCGGCTAGTCCGGACCTCGGGTGGGTATCACTCTCGCAGCGCCGGGAAAGTGATCCCCAGCCGACTCTGCGGGATCGCGCAGAGTCCCAGCCCGCAGGCTTCTTCGCGGCGCCGGGAAGAAGTCTGGTCGGGGAGACGGTATCGCGTGACTACCTCGTGCGGCCCGAGCGCGGACCTGCGTTGCTCCCACGGCCACGCAGGTCCTGCGGCTCGTGAGGGTACGCACTTCTGCGTACGCCCCCGTCGCCCGACGTCGACGACCATGTTGCCGACGCCGGCGAGATGGTGAATTGCGTCCGTCAGGCGGATGGAAGGGTGTCTGCCAGGCTGACACCCTTGTCAGGGCGTGGTCAGCACCCTCGAGCAGCCTCCCGCAGCTCGTGTCGGCTGAGCCCGTGCTCGGCAGTCATCTGGGCACCCCCATCACGCTCCCGGCGCAGCAGACGCCTCACCTCGGTCTGCCCGCAGCCGATAGCGACTCGTGGAGTGCATATCGACCCCGGCTTCACGTGCACGCTGGTAGTCGATGAGGTGCGGCCACTGCGGGTGATTGAGGCCGTTGGCCAGGCACCATGCTGAGCGGAACGCATCGAAGCGTGACCACCACGGCGTCGTCTCGCTCGAGGTCGAGCCGTATCCGGCCTTCGGCTCAAGCCTGTAGTCCATGAACAGCTGCGCCACCGCGTCCGGGTCGTGCCAGACGGGGTGCTGGTGGTCGGTCAGCGGGGCCGGGACGCCCTCGGGGCGGACCGGTTCTGCCTGACGCCGGCGGGCCATCACTTCACCCCTCGCAGCGCGCGCCCAGCGGGAGCGTTCCACCGGGCCGTGGCCGCAGCAGACGCGCTCATGGACCGGCCTGTGGGCACGGTCTGCCCGTCGTCGTCCGGCAGCGCCAGGGCGGCGATCAGCTTGTGCAGCGCGAGCTGCTGGCCGCGAGCCTCGGTCAGCGCGGGATTCACAACCTGCTGACCCTGCGATCCGGCGACCATCGGCCCATCGCGGGTGATCGCGGCGTTGAGCTGGTCGAGGCGGTCCAGGACCCTGCACGCTTCCTCGAGCAGCACGACCTCGCTGCTCGAGAAGTCGAAGTCGCTGATGCACGCGGTCCAGAACCGCTTTCCGCGCGCCTTCAACCCGTCGGGTGCCCGACGCTTGGTCGGGGTGTCGTTGCTGGTCATAGCCTGTTTCCTCTCGATTCTTGGCGGAAAACTGAGTACGTGGCATCGCCGCACATCTCAGGCCCCTCCCCGGCGGTCGCGCGCGAAGGCCCTTCGCCCTACCCCCCTGGGGGTCAGGCGCCCGCCGCTCGGGTGAACGGCGGGCGCCCGTTCGCTCAGACGACCGCGGTCTCGGCGAGGTCCTCGAGCTGGGCGCGTGCGCGTGCGGCGCGCTTGAGCTGCTCCTCAACGGTCAGAGCGCTGCGGTAGTCGATCACGCGCACAGGGACAATGGCCTCGGTTGCTGCGGTGTCTGCGGCCTCGAGCTGGGCGATGGTTGGGATCCACGGGCGTGCCTTGGTGGCGATCGCGACCAGGTGTGCGACGCGGTCGTTGGTCGGCCACCACGAGCGCGCCTTGGACGGTGAGCCGAGCGCTGCGTTGGGTGAGGTTCGCGCGAGCCACTCGCGATGCGCTTGCGTGCGCGCGTCGTCGTCATCGGTCCCAACCGCGGCGTCGGCTCGGCGCTTGGTCCAGTCCGCGTCGTGGTTGATG
>JBQGOU010000257.1:0-5035 GCA_052086865.1 Cellulomonadaceae bacterium | reverse complement strand
GTGATCTCGTGGAAGACCATGCGCTTGACCGGGACCTTGGGCTTGAGCGCCTCGAGCAGGTGCCACGCGATGGCCTCCCCCTCGCGGTCCTCATCGGTGGCGAGGTAGAGCTCGTCGGCGTCCTTGAGCGCTCGGCGCAGCTCGGCAACCTTCTTCTTCTTGTCCCCGTACACCTCGTAGTAGGGGGTGAAGCCGTGGTCGACGTCGACGGCGAACTTCCCGAAGGGGCCCTTCTTCATGTCGGCGGGCAGCTCGGAGGGCTGGGGCAGGTCACGGATGTGCCCGACGCTCGCCTCGACGTCGTACCCGTCCCCGAGGTACGAGGCGATCGTGCGCGCCTTGGCGGGCGACTCCACGATGACGAGCTTGCGACCTGCCGACATTCGAGCCTGCTTCCCTTGTTCCGATCCCTGGGCCTTGCTGCCCAGGGTACGGGTCCCGACGGCGCAGCCTACGCGCTGCCGCGACCGGCGGTCACTCCCCAGGCCGTCGTCTGCCGCACGGCGAGGGCGGCGGCGAACACCCCTGCAGTGACCCCCAGCACCACCGCAGCGAGGCCGACATACGCCCTGACGTCGTCAGACGTCGCCGTGGCGTGGGCGATGACCGGCAGCTGGGCGCCGTCCAGCACGAGATACCCGAGCCCGATCGCGACGAGTCCGGCAAGGCCGAGGGCCCCTGCGGTCGCGACGGTGGCACCGGTGTCCCGCCGGGAGGTCTGGTCGAGCCCCGACCGGGTGGTGCACGCACACACCAGGGCGGTCCAGGCGAGGACGACGAGGACGGCCGCGATCACGTCGCTCGGCCTGTGCCAGCGTCCCACGAGCGTGGACACGCCGGTCGCCGTGGTGTACCCCGCTCCGAGCACCGCCACGAGGGGGCGCTGGCGGCGCGGGACGACCAGCAGCAGGGCGACGGCCACGGACGCCGCCACCGTGGTGTGCCCCGAGGGCAAGGAGTTTCCGGGGGTTTCGAGTGGGACGCCCAGGTCAGGCTTGACGAGCACCTGGTGTTTGAGCACCTGCGTGGTCAGGTTGGCCCCCGCCACGAGCACTCCCACCTGCAGCGCGAGCACCCAGCGCCGGCGTAGCAGCGCCACCGTGACGGCGGCAACCGTGCCCAGCACGACGAAGGTCACGGAGACGACGTCGAGCACCGGCTCCGCAAGCCGCCACAGGGCGCCACGACCGTAGAGCGCCCCGGTGAACGCCGACTGCTCGAGACGTTGCCCCGCGGCCGTGCCGACGAGCACACGCCAGGTCGCCACGACGCCGAGGACGGCCACGAGCGCGACAGCGAACGCCCCGACGCGAGCCCCGGGGCGCGTTCCGCGAGGCATGCGGCCGGCACGGCGCTGCGAGCTGACACTGGTGGGGACGGTCACGGGTCCCACCGTAGAACACCCCGTGTGCCGATCCTGCGCAGGTCGTGTCAGCGGCCCGGGCGGATCGGTGCGATCGTCGCCAGGACGGGGCAGTGGTCGCTTGCCCGCGCAGTGTCGGCGCCGGTGAGGACCTGCGCCTGCGTGACCTGGAGATCGGCGCCCACCAGCAGCGCGTCGATCCGCCGGCGCGGGTGCCGGGCGGGGAAGGTGGGCACGTCAGCGGGACCGGCGTCGCGCAGGGGCGGGATGAAGGCCCGCCAGGCGGGAGCCCCCGGTTCCTCGTTGAGGTCGGCGGCCAGGACCACGCGACCCGGCCCCGCGTCGTCCACGACCTGGCGCAGCCGCGGCAGGTGCCTCGAGCGCATGGCGGGCACGATCGACATGTGCACCGACAGCACGAGGACCTCCACGCTCTCCTCGGCACCGGCTCTCCCGGCACCGGCTCTCCCGGCACCGGCCCCTTCGGCACCGGCTCCCTGGGCACTGGCCTGACCTCCGGCGATCCGCATCCGGACCTCGGCGTATCCGCGGGACGTGGGCCATCCGCGGCGCAGCCGCCGCAGGCGGCTGTCGATCGCCACGCCCCGGGCACTGACGACCGCGGGCAGCAGCGCATCGCGCACGAACACCGCTGTGCCGCGGGCCGCGAAGCAGCTGACGACAGCGGTCATCCCGACGCGCCGGGCGAAGCGTGCGGTGCGGCGCGGGCCGCGGAGCCAGCGCACGGCCTCCTGCACGCAGACGACGTCGGGCGCGGCGGACCGGATCACTCGGGCGGCCGCGTCCTCGTCCAGCTGGAGCGACTTGAGGTTGTAGCTCATCACCCGAAGCCGGGAGGGAGGCGCGTTCACGGGAGCAGAAACCCGTCGCGGAGCAGACCGCGGACCTCCGGGAGGAGCTCCGCGGCGAGGTCGGCTTCCGGGACCTCGAGCAGTGCGGCGATCGCCCCGATCACAGACCCGACCGTCAGCTCGCCGTCGCACGCACCGACGAGCGCCGCAAGCCCCGTGGAGGCCCGCACCGTCCGGCCGAGGCCGGTGTTCTGGCGGAGCAGGATGACCTGGGGATCGCCGTCGCCGGGGGTGTAGAAGCGTTCCTCGGACACGTCGGGGGCGACGGTCGCACGGACCGCCGCCAACGCGCCGTCGTCCCTGGCCGCGAGCCAGTCGTGCGCGGCGAGCACGGCCTCGATGTGAGCCCCGAGCGGCTGGTGGACCGGGCCGGTGTGCTCCTCTAGCCGGCGCAGGCTCACCCGGCCGTCGGCTGGCCTGCGCAGGGTGATGATGCCGAAGCCGACCGCCTCGACGCCGCGAGCGGCGAAGTCGTCAAGCCAGGCCCGGCACGCGGTGTCCCACGTCTCGGGGTCCCGCTCACGAGTGGTGCCGCCATCGCGGATCCAGGTCTCGGCGTACTCGGCGGGGTCCAGCACCTCGCGCTGGATGACCCACCCGTCCAGACCCGCGGCGTCGAGCCACGCACCGACGCGTTCGCGCCAGTGGGTGCCGCTGCGGTGTTCCCAGTTGCCGAGCAGCTGGGCCACGCCACCGGGCGCGAGCACGGTGCCCAGGCCGATCACCAGATCGCGCACCAGGTCGTCCCCCGAGCGCCCGCCGTCACGGTAGTCGTAGTCGGGCAGCTCCCCCGCCCCGGACCGCGGGGTGATGACGAAGGGCGGGTTGGAGACGACGAGGTCGAACTGCTCACCCGCGACCGGGTCGAGCAACGAGCCCTCGCGCAGGTCGATGTCCACCTCGCACAGGGCCGCGTTGAACCGGGCGAAGGCGAGGGCGCGTGCGGAAACGTCGGTGGCGACGATCTCGCGTGCGTGCCGCGCGGCGTGCAGGGCCTGGACACCACAGCCGGTGCCGAGGTCGAGAACCCGTCCGGTCCGGGCGGGGATCGTCACCTGGGCGAGAGTGAGCGACGCGCCACCGGCGCCGAGGACGTGGTCGCCGTCGAGCGCCCGTCCGGTGGCGAGCTCCCCAAGATCTGAGGCGAGCCACCAGTCGACGCCACCGAGCGCATCCTGGGCCGCGTATGGCCGCAGGTCGATCAGGGGCCGCACCGTGTCGGGTGCGGGCTGGGCGTCGTCAGCGCCCGCCACCGCCACGATGCCGAGGCGCACCGCCCCGCAGAGCCCCAACGACGGCAGCGCGCCCGCGAGCGCATCGGCGCGGACCGTGTCCCCGAGGACGAGGGCGGTGACGAGCACCGCGCGCGGGTCGCCGGCGGCGAGGGCGGCTTCCAGCGCACGGCGCGCCGGCGCGGGATCGTCGCGGTGCAGCGCGTCGAAGGCCAGGCCCCCCAGGACCTCGCGCACCCCGGCCACGGTGAAGTCTGCGGCACGCAGGTCGTGGCGCAGAAGATCAATCTGGGCGGCGTCGGTGCGCGGAGGAGGGTACACGCGCCCATCGTGCCGCCTCGGCCACAGAAGGCGCCACCCGGGCGGCCGGGGCCGCCCGGGTGGCGCCGGGTGGTTCACGCATGCTGCGACCGAGTCAGCGGCCGGCGAGCTCGGGTGGCGAGCTCAGTAGCAGTTGTCGAAGGCGAAGTCCTGCAGCTGCGTGGAGACCTCCGTCAGCTCGTCCACATCAATGCCACTGTCGGTCATGTAGTTCGCCTGCGCCTCGAAGCCGGGGGTGGCAGGGTCCACCCCCAGCAGGTAGTCGGCCAGGCCCTTGATGTAGTTCACGTTGTACTCCCAGGCGTCGGCGATGTCGTCGGGCGCCTGCATCGTGACCATCTCGTCGTACACCGAGGACACGACCGGCTGGAGGTCGCCGACGGTCTCGGCCGTGAACATCTCCAGGGTCTTCGGCGCAAGCGCCGTGTGGGCCGTGCAGAAGGCCGTGGTCTCCGCGTCGCTACCGCCGCCGTTCGTGGGCTCCTCGGTGGGCGTCTGGGTCGGCTCGTCCGTCGGGGTAGGCGTGGGCTCGTCCGTGGGCTCCTCGGTCGGCGTCGCGGTCGCCGTCGGGCTCGACGTCGGCGACGCGTCACCGCCGTCGGACTCGTCCCCGCCACCGAGAACGCCGGTGAGGAAGAGGATGCCGATGACGATGCCAATGATGAGAAGAGCGGCAACCGGCAGGATCCACACGAGCGGGCTCTTCTTGCGGGGACCCTGCGGACCGGGCCCGCCCACAACCGGCGCGCCCGGGTACGGTTGCTGGCCCTGCGGGCCGCCGGAGTAGCTCGCGTACTGGGCCGGGGCCACGGTGGGCGGCAGGAACTGGGTCTGCTCCGCCGACGGCGCACTCGGCGCAGGCGGCTGCTGCGGCAGGAACTGGGTCTGCTCCGCCGACGGCGCACTCGGCGCAGGCACACCCGGGACCGCAGGGGCGTCCTCGACCCAGAACTGCCAGCCAGCGGGTGCGGCGGGCCAGCTGGGGTCGGGCTGCCACCCCGGCGGCGGGGTCCAGCCCTGCGGGGTCGGAGGCCAGCCGGGGGCGGGGTTGAAGCGCGCAGTCATCGCAGTCCTTTGGTCATGAGGTTCTCGGCGCCCCGTGGTCGGGGCCCTGGGTGACGACCGGGGCCGGCGCACGGGTGCGGCCCCGGTCGTACGCCCGGTTGTCCCGGGGGACGACCGAGCCGTGCCGGTGCTAGCTGGAGGAGGTGCAGTTCTCGGTGGTGTACGCGGATACGCGCTCGGAG
>JBQGOU010000256.1:0-5050 GCA_052086865.1 Cellulomonadaceae bacterium | reverse complement strand
CACCGTCACATCAGCGGGTTGCTCGACCAGGTCGAGCGCCGGGCGTGGGTAGAAACCGAGCACCAGCAGGATCACGAGCAGCGGCACGACGACCGCCTTCTCCCGTCCCACCATGTCCGGCAGCGTGTCGAGCCCCTCGCGGACGGGGCCGGTGAACATGCGCTGGTAGGTCCACAGCACATACAGCGCCGCGAGGATCACGCCGAACGCGGCGACGATCACGGCGGCCGGGGCCGCCCCGAAGGAGCCGATCAGCACCATGATCTCCGAGACGAAGGTGGACAGGCCGGGCAGCGAGAGCGCGGACAGGCCGGCCACGAGGAAGACCCCGGCGATCACGGGGACGACGCGCTGCAGCCCGCCGTAGTCCGCAATGCGCTGCGAGCGGCGGGGGTGGCGGGCGATGACCATGCCCGCCACGAGGAACAGCAGGCCGGTCGAGACCCCGTGGTTGAACATGTAGAACGAGGCGCCGGCCACCGACGTCTGGGTGAAGGCGAAGATCCCCAGCACGATGAAGCCGAAGTGGGACACCGACGTGTAGGCGATCAACCGCAGCAGGTCCTGCTGGCCGAGCGCGAGCAGCGCACCGTACAGAATCGAGACCACGGCGAGCACGATGATCGCGGGGGCCGCCCACGCGGCCGCGTGGGGGAACAGCGGCAGGCACAGGGTGAGCATGCCGAAGGTCCCGACCTTGTCGAGCACGCCCACCAGCAGCGTCGAGGTGCCCACGGGCGCCTGCTGCGCGGCGTCGGGCAGCCAGGTGTGCACGGGGAACATCGGCGCCTTGACCGCGAAGGCGATGAAGAAGCCGAGGAACATCAGGCGCTCAACGCTCTGGCCGAGGGCGAGCCCCGTGAGGTTCGCGGTGAGGAAGCCCTGCGCGCCGCCGGGCCCAGCCAGGTACAGCGCGATGACGGCGACCAGCATCACCAGCCCGCCGGCCAGGGAGAACAGCAGGAACTTCACCGCGGCGCCGCGGCGCTGGGGTCCGCCGAAGCCGCCGATCATGAAGTAGACGGGCACGAGCATCGCCTCGAAGACGACGTAGAACAGGAACACGTCGCGCGCCGCGAAGATCAGCACCATGAAGGCGGCGAGCACGAGGGTGAGCGCGAGGTAGTGCCGCAGGCGGTTCACGTCCCCGCCCTGCTCACGCCACGCTGCGAGGATCACCAGCGGCACGAGCACCACCCCGAGGGCCACCAGGAGCAGCCCGACGCCGTCGACCCCGAGCGCATAGCTCACGCCGATCTGGGGGATCCACGCGTACTGCTCGTAGAACTGGTAGGCCCCCGCAGCGCCCGTGTCGAAGCTCACCAGGGCGCCGACCAGCAGCGCCACATTGACGAGCGCGAAAGCGAGCGCGACCTGGCGCACGTAGCGGCGCGCCCCGGCGGGCAGCACCCACACGACGATCGCGCCCACCGCCGCGACGGCCGCAAGCGCCGTCAACCACGGGAACGTGGCCTCGATGTTCATGCCGACACCCATCATCGATCCGGTCTCTCTCTCAGCTCTGCAGGGCCAGCACGACGCCGACGATGATCAGGACCCCGGCCAGCATCGTGGCGGCGTAGGAGCGCACGTAGCCGCTCTGCAGGTGCCGCAACCAGCGGCCCACCGCCGACGACGCGTGGCCCAGGCCGGTGAAGCCGCCGTCGACGACCTGCTTGTCGAGGTAGACGAGCGAACGGGTCAGGTGCTGACCGGGCTCCATGAGCAGGGTCTCGTTGACGGTGTCCTGGAACAGGTCCTTGCGGGCCGCCCGGGTGAGCAGCGAGCCGCGGGGAGCCACGACGGGCACGGGGCTGGCCGCGTACTGGCGCCAGGCCAGGAACGCACCCAGGACGACGAGCACCAGGGTGGCCGCGATCAGCACGGGAACCGGCAGCACGGGGTCGTGGTGCTCGACGTGGCCCGTGATCGGTTCGAGCCAGGTGGTGAACCCGCCGCCGATGGCGAGCACGCCCCCGAGCGCCACCGAGCCGACGGCCAGCACGATCATCGGCACCGTCATCAGCGCCGGGGACTCGTGCGGGTGCTGGTCGGGGCCGGTGCCGTCCTTCTCGGACGTCCAGCGCTTGGAGCCGTGGAACGTCATGAAGAACAGCCGCGACATGTAGAACGCGGTCAGACCGGCGCCCACCAGGGCCACGGTGCCGAAGACCCACGGCTGCCAGCCCTCGCCCACAAAGGCCGCCTCGATGATCTTGTCCTTGGAGAAGAACCCGGAGAACGGCGGCACGCCCAGAATCGCGAGCCAGCCGGCCCCGAACGTGAGCCAGGTGATCTTCATGGAGGTGGCCAGGGCGCCGAAGCGGCGCATGTCCACCTGATCGTTCATGCCGTGCATCACCGACCCAGCGCCCAGGAACATGCCGGCCTTGAAGAAGCCGTGCGTGACCAGGTGGAAGATCGCGAACGCGTAGCCGATGGGGCCGAGGCCTGCGGCGAGCATCATGTACCCGATCTGGGACATGGTCGAGGCCGCCAGAGTCTTCTTGATGTCGTCCTTGGCGCAGCCGACGATCGCCCCGAACAGCAGGGTCACCGCACCGACGATGGCGACGACCAGCAGGGCGGTGGGCGCGAGGTCGAAGATCGGCCCGGAGCGCACAATCAGGTAGACGCCGGCGGTGACCATGGTGGCCGCGTGGATGAGCGCGGACACGGGCGTGGGACCAGCCATCGCGTCGCCCAGCCAGGACTGCAGCGGGAACTGTGCCGACTTGCCGCAGGCCGCGACCAGCAGCATCAGCCCGATGGCGGTCAGCCGGCCCTCGCTCGCCGTGCCGGCCTCGGTGAACACCGTGGTGAAGTCGAGCGAGCCGAAGGTCTGGAACATCAGCATCAGCGCGACGATCATGCCGACGTCGGCCACGCGGTTGGCGATGAAGGCCTTCTTGGCCGCCGCGGCGTAGGCGGGGTTGCGGTTCCAGAAGCCGATCAGCAGGTAGGAGGCCAGGCCGACACCCTCCCAGCCGACGAACAGCAGGAGGTAGGAGTCGGCGAGAACCAGCAGCAGCATCGCGGCGACGAACAGGTTCAGATAGGCGAAGAACCGGCGCCGGTCCGCATCGTGTGACATGTACGCGATCGAGTAGACGTGGATCAGCGTGCCGACGAACGTCACGAGAAGGACGAAGGTCAGGGAGAGCGGGTCCACGCGCAACCCGGCGGCGAGGTTCAGCTCGCTCGTGCTCAGCCAGGTGAACAGGTCGACCTCGCGCAGCCGGTCCCCCGCGTCGTAGCCGAGCAGAGCGAGGAACAGGTACGCCCCGAGCAGGAAGGACACGGTGGAGGCGGCGACGCCCAGCAGGTGTCCCCAGCGGTCGGCGCGCCGCCCGGCCACCAGGAGCAGGCCGGCCGAGAGCAGCGGCACGGCGATCAGCGCCCAGGCCGCAGTGCCGTGGGCCTGCGTGAGGGTCTGGACGTCCGGCAGGTCCGCGCTGGCGGCGAGCGGGCCGGCGGCCGCGAGGAGAAGGTGCGACATGCCTCAGCCCTTCAGCAGGTTGACGTCGTCGACGGAGGCCGACTGCCGGGTCCGGAAGATGGCCACGATGATCGCCAGGCCGACCACGACCTCTGCGGCCGCGACCACCATGACGAAGAAGGCGATCACCTGGCCCGTGAGGTCGCCGTGCATCCGGGCGAAGGTCACAAAGGCCAGGTTGGTGGCGTTGAGCATCAGCTCGATCCCCATGAACACGATGATGGCGCTGCGCCGCACGAGCACGGTCGTCGCGCCGATCGCGAACAGGATGGCGGCGAGCACCACGTAGTTGGTGAGCTCCATCAGTCCCGGTCCTCCTCATCGGCCCCGGTGGCGTCGTCGGACTCGCGCTCCACAGCCCCGAGAATCTCGGGGCTGTCCGCGGGCACGCCCTCGGCCTGGTACTCGGTGTTGACCGGCGCCTCGACCTCGAGCGGGCGCGGCGGCGGGGCGCCGGGAGGCAGCGACGTGACGTCCTCGTCAACCAGGCGCTCCTGGCCGCGGATGCGCAGCACCCGGGAGACGGAGGCGTCGATCGGGTTGCCGTACGGGTCGAGCGCCGGCACGTCCATGGCGTTGTGCCGGGCGTAGACCCCGGGGGCGGGCAGGTTGACCGGGTGCTCACCGGCCGCCATACGGGCGTCCGCGCGCTCCTTCTGCCCGATCTTGGGCGTCAGGCGCTGGCGGTGGGTCAGCACGAGCGCGGCAAGCGCCGCCGTGACCAGCAGCACCGCCACGATCTCCAGATCGAACACGAAGTCGCTCATGAGGATCCGGGCCACACCCACGGGGTTGGTCGCGGAGTTGGCGACCTCGAGCCCGGCAGCGGGCGAGAAGGTGGAGCGTAGGACGATCGTGACCAGCAGCGTGCCCACGCCCAGGCCGAGCAGCGCCGCGATCCAGCGCTGGCCCTTGATGGTCTCCACCACCGACGTCGACGCGTCCACACCCACGAGCATCAGCACGAACAGGAAGAGCATCATGACCGCGCCGGTGTACACCACGACCTGCACGATCCCCAGGAACGGGGCCTCGTTGGCCACGTAGAGCACCGCCAGGCACACCATGACGAAGATCATCGACATGGCCGCGTACACGGCCTTGCGGGCGAACACGAGGCCGAGTGCGGCGATGACCATCGCCGGCGCCAGCACCCAGAACAGCGTGGCCTCGCCGGCTCCGGCGGTCATCGTGCACCTCCGTCGCTTGTGCCCGGTTCTCGGGATGCGGCCCTGCCGGCGGCGCGCCGTGCGGCGTCCAGCGTGGGGTCCTCCGGGCGGTGCTCGGCCACCCACTCCACCTGCTCCGGCACGGGGCCGGTGACCTCACCGCGGTAGTACTCGGTGTCCTCGGTGCCCGGCACCATGGGGTGCGGCGCGCCGAGCATGCCCTCACGCAGCGGGGCGAGCAGATCCTGCTTCTCCCAGATCAACCCCGCCCTGGTGGGCCCCGCGAGCTCGTACTCGTTGGACATCGTCAGGGCGCGGGTGGGACAGGCCTCGATGCACAGCCCGCAGAAGATGCAGCGCAGGTAGTTGATCTGGTAGACGC
>JBQGOU010000255.1:3439-5072 GCA_052086865.1 Cellulomonadaceae bacterium | reverse complement strand
GCACCGGGCCGCCGGCTGTGACCGTCGCGACCAGCGCGTCGACCGAGGCCTGATCGGTGATGTCGGCCACGACGTACTCGGCGCCGGTGCGCTCGGACAGCTCGCGCAGGCGCTCCTCGCGCCTGGCCACGGCGACCACGTCCCAGCCGTGCGAGCGCAGCAGCGCCACGGTGGCGGCGCCGATCCCCGAGGACGCTCCGGTCACGACGGCGCGGCGGGTGGGGTGGGTCATGATTCCTCCTCGGTCAGGACTTCGTCATAGATCGCGAATGCGCGGAACACCTCGTCCGGGCTCACGGTACAAGGCGGCACGACGTGGATGCGATTGGCGGAGACGAAGGGCAGCAGCCCGCGTGTCAGGCAACCCGCCTTGATCCGGCCCATGGCCGCCTCGTCCAGGGGGGTGCGGCTCGGGCCGTCGGCGACAAGCTCGATGGCGTGAAACACCCCGACACCGCGCACCTCGCCCACCAGGCGATGACGAGAGGCCAGGTCCGCGAGCGCGGGGGTGATGTGCTCCTCCCCCACGGCGCGCGCGTTGCCGACCACGTCGTCGTCGGCCATGGCCCCGAGCGTCGCGACGATCGCGGCCATCGCGAGCGGGTGCCCCGAGTAGGTCAGGCCGCCGGGAAAGACCCGGTCGGCGAAGGTTGCGGCAATCGCGTCCGAGATGATCACACCGCCTGCGGGGACGTAGCCGGAGTTCACCCCCTTGGCGAAGGTCACCAGGTCGGGCACCACGTCATGGTCCTCGAACGCGAACCAGCGCCCCGTGCGGCCGAAGCCGGCCATCACCTCGTCCAGGATGAGCACGATGCCGAACTCGTCGGCGATGGCGCGCACCCCGGCGAGGTACCCGGGCGGCGGCACGAGCACGCCCGCGGTGCCGGGAATCGTCTCCAGGAGGATGGCCGCAATCGAGTGCGGCCCCTCGCACTCGACGACGCGGCGCAGGTGGGCCAGGGCCCGTTCGCACTCCTGCTCGGGGCTCGTCGCCCAGAAGTCGGAGCGGAAGAGGTAGGGGGTGAAGAAGTGGGCGTGACCTTCGGCGTACTCGTTCGGCATGCGCCGCCAGTCCCCCGTGGCGACGATCGCCGTGCCGGTGTTGCCGTGGTAGGAGCGGTAGCCCGACAGGATCTTGCGGCGGCCCGTGTGCAACCGGGCCATACGGATCGCGTTCTCGTTCGCGTCCGCGCCGGCGTTGGTGAAGAACACGGTGTCCATGCCCTCGGGGGCCAGCGCGGCGATGGCCTGCGCAGCGCGCCCGCGGGTGAGGTTCGCATAGGCCGGGGACACGGTGGTGAGCACCTCGGCCTGCGTCTTGATGGCCGCGACCACCCGCGGGTGCTGGTGCCCGATGTTGACGTTGACCAGCTGTGAGGAGAAGTCCAGGAACCGCCGTCCGGTCTCGTCCCACACCTCGCAGCCCAGGCCGCCGGCGATGGTCATGGGCGCCAGGGTCGCCTGGGCGGACCAGGAGTGGAAGACGTGGGCGCGGTCCAGCTCGAGCGCGGTCGGTTCGGGCGCTGCGGTGGGTGACATGGGGCTTCCTCTCGGCGATGGTGGCGTGCACATGCGGGCCGGTGGGGCGGGCCCGCCGGGGCCCCGCCCCCCCGGGCCGTGACCCCCCCCG
>JBQGOU010000255.1:0-3429 GCA_052086865.1 Cellulomonadaceae bacterium | reverse complement strand
GCTTCCTCTGGGCGTGGGGGGCGTGCACGGGCGGGCCGGGGCGCGGGGCCGCCGGCGGCCCGGCGCACGGGTCAGTTCCCGCCCTCGTTCAGGGTGACCTCAATGGGCGACCATCCGTCGCCCACGACGTCCACGCCCTCGTCCTTGAGCTCGGTGAGCGCCTTGGTCACGTACTCGGTGGTGTGGGCGCTTTCCGGCGGCGGCGAGGTGATGATCGTCGCCCCGGTCTCGTTGCTCGTCTCGAGCGCCAGCGCGACGGTGCTCTCCCAGGCGTCCTCGCCGACCAGGCCGATGCCGCCCGTGGTGCTCGGCCAGATCAGCTTGTTGACCTCGTTGGTCATCCACAGCTGGTGGCTGGTGCCCAGGGTGGAGCCGGCCGCCGTGACGATGTCCGCGGCCTCCTGGGCGTTGTCGCGGGCGTAGATCCAGCCCTTGATGGACGCCTTGATGAACTTGACGGTCGTCTCCTGGTACTCCTCGTCGTCCGCAAGCCGGCCGGCGTCCGCCCAGATCGCGTCCTGCAGCATGGCGGTGCCCTCCTCGTTCCAGTCGATGACGTTGAAGTCCTCGGGCTGGTAGAGCTCCCCGGTGTCCGGGTTCACCGTCTCGAGCAGCTGGGCGTACTCGTTGTAGGTCATGGCCTGGGCGGCGTCGATGTCCCCGTTGAGCAGGCCGAGCATGTCGAAGGCCTGGGTGATCAGCTCGAAGTCGGTGACCCCGGCCTTGTTCAGCCCGGCGAACAGCTCCCACTCGTTGCCGTATCCCCACGAGCCGACGTTCTTGCCCTCGAGGTCGGCGACGGACTCGATGCCGGAGTCGGCGAAGGACACCTGCAGGGTGGCGGAGCGCTCGAAGATCTGGGCGACGTTCGTGATGTCGGCGCCCTGCTCGATGGACCCGAGCACCTTGGGCACCCACGCAATCGCGTAGTCGACCTCACCCTGGGCGAGGGCATCCTGCGGGACGATGTCCCCGCCGGACGGGATGATCTCGACGTCCAGTCCCTCCTCCTCGTAGAAGCCCTGGTCCAGTGCCGCGTAGTACCCGGAGAACTGTGCCTGGGTCAGCCACTGCAGCTGCAGCTTCACGGGTGTGAGCCCCTCGGCTGCGGGCTCCGAGCCGCCCGTGGTTCCCGAGGAGTCCGGGTCGGTCGTCGAACAGCCTGCGAACAGGAGACCGGCCGCGACGCTCGCAGCGATCCCTGCCTTCCATCGACTCATGGTGCGCATGTCATCTCCCTTGTGCGGTGGGGTGGGTTCGGCCGGCCTGGCAGCCCTTGGCAGGCGGACGGTGGTGGGGCCCGGGCCTAGGTGGCCCTGCGGCGGGTCACACGGTTCTCCGCGTAGGCGGTGACGGCGTAGAACAGGAGCCCGACGACGATGCCGCCGAGCACATACGCCCAGGCCTGGGCGTAGTTGGAGCCGGCCGCGGCCGTCGTGATGAACGATCCGATGCCCGAGCGCGGGCCCCCGAAGTACTCCGCGACGATCGCGGCGATGACGGCGAGCGAGGAGGCCATGCGCAAGCCCGTGAACACGAAGGGCACGGCGGTGGGCACGGTGACGGTGCGGGCCACCTGGAGCGGGGAGGCGGCGAGCGCGTGCATGAGGTCGCGGTGCACTGGCAGCACCTGGCGCAGTCCGCCGAGGGTGTTGAGGTAGACGGGGACGAAGACGCTCAGTGCGGCCACGATGACCCTGCCCTGCTCGGAGCCCGCACCGTACATCGAGTACAGCACCGGGGCGAGGGCGACGATCGGCACCACCGCGAGCGCGGTGACAATCGGCGCGGCCAGCCGGGCCACGACGGTCACGAGGTTCGCCAGGACGGCGAGCCCGATCGCCGCGACGGCGCCCACCAGCAGCCCGATCAGCGCATTGCGCCCGGTCACCAGCGCCGCAGCGGAGATCGGGTCGAAGAACTGGACGAACTGCGCCGCAATCGCCTGCGGGCCGGGCAGGATGAACGGGGGAATCTGCCCGATGCTGACCGCCGCCTGCCAGGCGCCCAGAAGCGCGGCAAACAGCAGAACCGGCGGCAGCACCTGACCGAGCACGGACCGCGCGGAGCCGGACCGGCGCCGGCGCCGCCTTGCGGCGAGCGCTGAGGTGTCGCCCGCGCCGCGCGCGCCGGAGGCCACCGACGCCGGCTCGGCGGACGCCGCCTGCGCCGTCGCCGTTGCGGGAACCGCCTGCGGCGGGGAGTCGCTCATCGCTGGTCCACCCCTCGCGCCGCGCCGGCGCTGACGGACTCCCCGTGCAGTGCCTCGCGCACCCGTGCCACGGCGTCGACGAAGGCGGCGCCGGTGCGCACGTCGTCCTCGTCGGCGCCCGACCGGTCCAGGCGGACCGGGACGATCTCGCGGATCCGTCCGGGCCGGGGCGACATGACGACCACGCGATCGGAGAGGAAGACCGCCTCGGGGATCGAGTGGGTCACGAACACCACGGCCGCACGGGTCTGGGCGCAGATGCGCAGCAGCTGGGTCTGCAGGTGCTCGCGGGTCATCTCGTCCAGCGCCCCGAAGGGCTCGTCCATGAGCAGCAGGCTCGGTTCCTCGGCCAGTGCCCTGGCGATGGCGACGCGCTGCTGCATACCGCCCGAGAGCTGGTCGGGGTAGTGGGTGGCGAAGTCGCTCAGCCCCACCATGTCGAGCAAGTGGTCGGCCCGCTCGCGCCGCCCCGCCTTACCGGTGCCGGCGATGGCGAGCGGCAGCTCGACGTTGGCCCGCACCGTCCGCCAGGGCAGCAGGCCCGCCTGCTGGAAGGCCACACCGTACTCCCGGGCGAGCCGTGCCTGGCGGGCGGAGCGCCCGAAGACCTCCACCGTCCCCTCGGTGGGCGTGTCGAGGTCCGCCACCAGACGCAGCAGGGTCGACTTCCCGCAGCCGGAGGGCCCGATGAGGGACACGAACTCCCCCGCGGCGATGTCGAGGTCGACGTGGTCCAGGGCCACGACCTCGCGGTCGCCGCCGGAGAACACCCGGCTCACCTGACGCACGCTCACGGCGGTTGCGGTCATGAGGACACCTCCACACGTCGGAATCTTGCGAGGGACCGTCCGAGCAGGGCGACGAGCCCCGCAGCGACGAGGCCGAGCAGCACGGAGCCGAAGATCGGCGCCCACGGTTTGGCGGGGTCGCTGGCCGCGAAGTTGGCGAACTCGAGAATCATGCGGCCCAAGCCGCCGGGAAGACCCGTGGCCACCTCGGCCACCACCGTGCCGATCACCGCGTTCGCCGCGGCCAGGCGCAGGGCGGGGAGCAGGTGCGGGACGGCGGCGGGTAGGCGCAGGCGCACCAGCGTGGCCCACCACCCCGCGCCGTAGGCGCGCAGGAGCTCGACGTGGATGGTGTGCGGGGACTGCAGCCCACGCAGCATGCCGACGGCGACGGGGAAGAACGCCAGGTAGGAGGCGATCACCGCCACC
>JBQGOU010000254.1:0-5098 GCA_052086865.1 Cellulomonadaceae bacterium | reverse complement strand
CGCCGGGGCGATCGTCAGCGTGGTCGCCGGCCAGGTCCGCACCATCTTGCTGGCTCAGGGCAGCGAGACCGCCGATCCGCTGCGCGAGGCCGTCACCGCGGCGCTCCAGGCCCTGGAGCTGGCCCAGACGCAGGTGCGCAGTGCACAGGAGTCGCTGCTCGCGGCCTACGACGAGGCTGAGGCCGCCCTGCTCGAGAGCAGCGGGACACTGGCGGCGACTACGGACTGCGTCGGCGTGCTCGACGGTGTGTGCGCGGGTCTTGGCACGGCCGACGACGATCAGAGCGAGGGCCTGGAAGCCTGTGTTGCGGCGATCGTCGCGGCCCAGGAGGCGCTCGTCGCCACCGCCGAGACCCAGACCGCGACGGGACGCGCTCAGGCAACCCTCGCGCAGCTCGGCACCGCTCTGGACGAGGCGGTCGTTGCGCTGGCGGAGCGCGCCGAGGAGCTCGACGCCGCCGTTGCGGCGTTCACGCAGGCCCAGGATGCGGAGGGCTCGGACTCGGGCGGGCAGGCTTCGGACGGTCAGGGCGGCGCCGGCGGGCAGGGCGGCGAACAGCCCTCGACCGGTTCGATGGGCACGGAGCAGGGCGGCACGGGGTCGGGAGCCCCCGCCTCGGGAGCGGAGGACGGCGGGTCCGGCTCCGCGGCGGCCGGGGGATCGAGCGGGGTGAGCGTGACCGCAGAGAGGGTCCTCGCTGACCGCGCCGCGGTCACGCTTGCCCAGGCGGAGCTGAACACGGCCACGGGCGCGCTGGACTCGGCGGATCTGCATGCGCCGGTCGCGGGGACCGTCGCCGACGTCCAGGTGACTGCCGGAACGCAGGTCGAGGCGGGAACTGCCGTGATCACG
The DNA here is from genome assembly GCA_052086865.1 of Cellulomonadaceae bacterium. GTDB lineage: Bacteria > Actinomycetota > Actinomycetes > Actinomycetales > Cellulomonadaceae > Flavimobilis. The sequence goes on along the minus strand of JBQGOU010000254.1, from coordinate 4,245 downwards.
ATTCTCGGCGACGAGGGTTACGTGCTGTCGACCACACTCGATCTCGCTGACGCGAAGGTGGTCGAGGTCGGTCAGTCGGTGACGGCGACCGTGACCGCGACGGGCGGGCAGTACGAGGGCACGGTCAGCAGCGTCGCCCTGCTCAGCACGTCGTCGACCTCGAGCCCGAGCTATGCGGCGACGATCGCGATCTCGGCGCCCGAGGGCAGCCTGCCGGAGGGCGCGTCCGCCGCCGCGACGATCGACGTCGCCACCGTCACCGGCGTCCTGGTCGTGCCGACCTCGGCCGTCTCCCCGGTAGGCTCCGTCCGGACCGTCCGCGTCCTGACCGGTCGTCAGGCCGAGTCCGTGGAGGTCACCACCGGGGCGGTCGGTGCGGTGCTCACCGAGATCACCACGGGTCTGGAGGAGGGGGCACAAGTCGTGCTTGCCGACCTTGCCCAGCAGCTGGAGGACGAGGAGTCGTCGTCGGGCCTGAGCGGCCTGGGCTCCCAGGACCAGACGGCGATGCCGGGCGGGTCGGGCAGCGGCCGGATGCCGGGTGGATCGGCGCCCATGGGCGCGCCTCCGGGCATGTGACTTTCCGCGATGGACGACGCACAGGGTTCTCCCAGGAGAGTGCGGGCATGATGACACCATGCGGACGCCCCCTGTGGCGGGCGGGGTGCTGACCCGCCCGGACGGCACCCCGGTGCGGGTGCTCGTCGTCGACGACGAGCCGAATCTCGCCGAGTTGCTGGCCGCGACCCTGCGGTTCGAGGGCTGGGACGTCGGCGTCGCGACCACGGGCCAGGAGGCGATCGCCCGGGCGCGGGCATCACGACCCGACGTCGTCGTCCTCGACGTGATGCTGCCCGACCTGGACGGAATGGCGGTGCTGGGGCGCCTTCGGGGGTTCGACCCCGCCGTGCGGGTGCTCTTCCTGACGGCCCGGGACGCGGTCGAGGACCGCGTCGCGGGCCTGCGGGCCGGCGGGGACGACTACGTGACGAAGCCGTTCAGCCTCGAGGAGGTCATCGCCCGGCTTCGCGCGCTGCTGCGCCGCGCAGGAATCCACGAGGTGAGCGTGGAGCGCGCCATCGTCGTCGGCGACCTCTCGCTCGACGAGGACAGCCACGAGGTGGACAGGGCCGGCACGCCGATCACGCTGACCGCCACCGAGTTCGAGCTGCTGCGCTTCCTCATGGTCAACGCCCGGCGGGTGGTGTCCAAGGCGCAGATTCTCGACGAGGTCTGGAACTACGACTCCGGCGGGCATGCGAACGTCGTGGAGCTGTACGTGTCCTATCTGCGTCGCAAGATCGACGCGGGCCGCGAACCCATGATCCACACGCTGCGCGGAGTCGGGTACATCCTCAAGCCCGCCGTCGGCGCGGCGGAGTAGGCCGTGCCGCGGCCATGGGCGGGTAGCTGGCGCCACGTGACGCTGCGGCGCCGGCTCGTGGTGCTGGTGGTCGGGCTGTTGGCGGTGCTGTGCGTGCTCGTCGGCGCGTTGTCCTACGTGGCCGTGCGTTCCAGCTCGTTCGCCCAGCTCGACGAGCGGTTGTCCTCCGCCGCTCAACGTGCCGCCCGTCCGGCACCCGGACCCGACGGAACGGAGCCTCCCGGAGCAGCTCCTGGGACGGACCCGGAGCCGGGCGCTGCGCCGGGGCCGGTGCCCGAGCCGGGCGAGCAGATCCCCAACGCCGTCTCCGGCGGGACCATCGTGGTCCGGCTCGTCGCGGACCAGGTGGTGGCCGCCGGCTACTTCGACCCCGCCACCGGGGAGTACGAGGAGCTGGACGCGGCCCAGAGTGCAGCGCTGACCGGCCTGGCCGCCGACGGGAGCATTCGCACCCTCGAGGTGCCGGGCGTCGGCAGTGTGCGGGCGCTGGCGCACACCGGACCGGGCGGCGACGTCGTGGTCACGGCGATGCCCACCGAGCAGGTCGACGCCGCGATGCGGGACTACCTGACCGTGTCCGTGCTGATCGGCGGTTCCGTGCTGGTCGCCGCCGCCGTGATCGGCACCGTGCTCGTGCGCCGCGCCCTGCGCCCCCTGGACCGGGTCACCGCGGCCGCCGAGCAGGTCTCCCGTCTCGATCTCAGCGCAGGCGAGGTGGCGCGCCTGCCCGCCGTGGTCAGCGCCCCGGACGCGGACGCCACCGAGGTGGGCCGGCTCGCCGGCGCCCTCAACCGGATGCTCGAACACGTGCGCAGCGCGCTCAACGTGCGCCACGACTCCGAGATGCAGGTACGCCGTTTCGTCGCGGACGCGAGCCACGAGCTGCGCACGCCGCTGGCCACGGTGCGCGGCTACTGCGAGCTGGTGACCCGCTCCGGTGTGCCGCTGGACGCGGGCACGCAGCGAGCGCTCGAGCGCATCCACGCCGAGGCCCTGCGGATGGGCGGGCTGGTCGAGGACCTGCTGCTGCTGGCGCGTCTGGACGAGGGACGCGCAGCGCCGCGCACCGAGGTGGACGCGGTTGCGCTTGCGGTGGACGCGCTCGGGGACGCGCACGCCGCCGGCCCTGACCACCGCTGGCGGCTCGACGTGCCCACCACCGCGGTGGTGGTCGTCGGCGAGGAGGACGGGCTGCGCCAGGTGCTGACCAACCTGCTCGCCAACATCCGCCAGCACACACCGCCGGGCACCACGGGCACGGTGACGGTGCGCCCGGACCTCGACGGGTCTGTGCGCATCGCGGTGCACGACGACGGTCCGGGCATCGCACCGGAGCTGCTTCCCCGGGTCTTCGGGCGATTCACCCGAGCGGACGGTTCGCGCAACCGGGCTGCGGGGTCCACCGGGCTCGGCCTTGCGATCGTCGACGCGATCGTGCGCGCCCACGCCGGCACCGTCCGGGTGACCTCCCAGCCGGGGACGACGACGTTCGAGATCGTGCTGCCGAGCGTCACCTCGACGCAGGAGCGTCCCGGACCGGTGGCCGGACGCGTCTAGCATGGCCTGCGTGCCACCCACCGCCCGCGCCCGAGCCGCGGCGGTGGCGTCCCTGCTGGGGGCAACGCTGTTCTGGGCGGGCAACTACATCGTCGGTGCCCGCGCCGTCGCCAGCATCGACCCGCTCAGCCTCGTCCTGCTGCGCTGGGCGCTCGCCCTCGTTCCCCTCGTGGTCGTCGCCCAGCTTGTCGAGCGCCCGGACTGGCGCGCGGTGTTGCGGTCCTGGCCCTGGTTGGTGGGCCTGAGCATCTTTGGCCTCCTGGGATACAACCTGCTGCTGTACAGCGCGCTGCAGTTCACCACGCCCTTCAACGCCTCGCTGGTCAACGCGTTCAACCCCGCGCTGATCACGCTGGCCGCGGCCGCGGTGCTGCACCAGCGGCTCACCACGAGAGCGGTGGCAGGCGTCGGCATGGCACTGATCGGCGTGCTGGTGGTGCTCAGCGGCGGTGATATCACGCGGCTTGTCGTGGGCTTCGGCCCCGGAGAGCTGTTGATGATCGGGGCGATCGGGGTGTGGACCGTCTACACGATCGTGGGCCGGCTCGCGCCGCGAGTGCCCCCGATCGCGGCCACGGCCGTGCAGGCCGCCGTCAGCGTGGCCATCCTGGCCCCGGTGTCTTTGGTGACCGGGGGACCTGCCCTGCCGCAGACGCCGTCGGTGCTCGCCTCGTTGGTGTTCATCGCCGTCTTCCCCTCGGTGCTGTCCTATCTGCTGTGGAACAGCGCGCTCGACGTGATCCCACCGGCGCGCGCCGGGGTGTTCCTCAACCTCATCACGGTGTTCACGGCCGCCTTCACGATCCTCGCCGGCGAGCCGTACACCGCCACCCAGATCGTCGGCGGGGTGATCGTCATCGCCGGGGTCGCGCTGGCCAATGCGCACGCGCTGCGACGCACGCCGCCCTGAGCACGTCGGGGCGAGCGGCGGCGCGCGGGAACGCAGCGTGCTACGTTCGCGGTCACCGCGCGAGAGGAGCTCGACGATGAAGATCCTGCTGGCCGGAGCATCAGGGCTGATCGGCACGGAGGTCCGAGCTCAGCTGGACGCCGCGCACGAAGTGCGAGCGCTCGTGCGCCGCCCGACGCGAGGGCCAGCCGAGTACACCTGGGACCCGGACGCGGGCACGCTGCCGGCCCCGGCGATCGCCTGGGCCGACGCCGTGATCAGCCTGTCCGGCGCCAGCCTGGCCCGGCTGCCGTGGACGTCGGGATACCGGGAGCAGATCCTCGCCAGCCGCGCGCGCAGCACCGGCACGATTGCGCAGGCGATCGCGGCGAGCACCGCACCGCCCGCCGCATGG
>JBQGOU010000253.1:0-5134 GCA_052086865.1 Cellulomonadaceae bacterium | reverse complement strand
CCGAGTTCGCCGGACGCGAGAAGGAGCTGTCCGCCGCGATCCGCGCCGTGACCAAGAAGCTCATCCGCGGTCGCATCCTCACCGACGGCTTCCGTATCGACGGGCGCGGGCTGCGCGACATCCGCACCCTGTCCGCCGAGGTCGAGGTCCTCCCGCGCGTGCACGGATCCGCAATCTTCGAGCGCGGCGAGACCCAGATCCTGGGCGTGACCACGCTGAACATGCTGCGTATGGAGCAGCAGCTCGACACGCTCTCTCCCGAGACGCGCAAGCGCTACATGCACAACTACAACTTCCCGCCGTACTCGACCGGTGAGACCGGGCGCGTCGGCAGCCCCAAGCGCCGTGAGATCGGCCACGGCGCGCTCGCCGAGCGCGCCCTCGTCCCGGTGCTGCCGAGCCGCGAGGAGTTCCCCTACGCGATCCGCCAGGTCTCCGAGGCGCTCGGGTCCAACGGGTCCACCTCGATGGGCTCCGTGTGCGCCTCGACCCTGTCGCTGCTCAACGCGGGTGTGCCACTGCGCGCGGCCGTGGCCGGCATCGCGATGGGTCTGGTCTCCGCCGAGGTGGACGGCACGACCCGCTACGCCGCGCTGACCGACATCCTGGGCGCCGAGGACGCGTTCGGCGACATGGACTTCAAGGTCGCCGGAACGCGGGAGTTCGTCACCGCGATCCAGCTCGACACGAAGCTCGACGGCATCCCCGCCGACGTGCTGCGCGGCGCGCTGACCCAGGCCCGTGAGGCCCGCCTGGCGATCCTCGAGGTCATCAACGAGGCGATCGACGCGCCGGACGACATGTCGCCCAACGCGCCGCGCGTCATCGCGGTCAAGGTCCCCGTGGACAAGATCGGTGAGGTCATCGGCCCCAAGGGCAAGATGATCAACCAGATCCAGGACGAGACGGGCGCTGACATCTCGATCGAGGACGACGGCACCGTGTACATCGGCGCCACCGACGGTCCGTCGGCGGAGGCCGCGCGTGCGGCGATCAACGCGATCGCCAACCCGCACATGCCCGAGGTCGGCGAACGCTTCGTCGGCACGGTCGTCAAGACGACGTCGTTCGGTGCGTTCGTCTCGTTGTCCCCGGGCAAGGACGGGCTGCTGCACATCAGCCAGATCCGTCGCCTCGTGGGCGGCAAGCGCGTGGAGAACGTCGAGGACGTCCTGTCGGTCGGCACCAAGGTCCAGGTCGAGATCGGCGAGGTGGACCCGCGCGGCAAGCTGTCGCTGCTGGCCGTCGTCGACGACGAGGACGACAAGGCCGACGCCGGGGCCGACGCCTGACGTGCCCTGGAACCTTCCGCTCACCGGCCCGGGCGACCGGGCCGGTGAGCTGACCGCCGGGCAGGACGGCGCCGTGATCCGGCGCTCCGTCCTGCCCGGCGGTGTTCGTGTCCTCACCGAGTCGCTGCCCGGGCTGCGCTCGGTCACCCTCGGGGCATGGGTGGGTGTCGGCTCGCGGGACGAGACCGACGGCCACTTCGGCTCGACGCACTTCCTCGAGCACCTGCTGTTCAAGGGCACGCGCCGGCGTAGCGCCTTTGACATCGCGGAGGCCTTCGACGCCGTCGGCGGCGAGGCGAACGCTGCGACGGGCAAGGAGCACACCTGCTACTACGCCCGGGTGCTCGACGCAGACCTCCCGATGGCGCTCGACGTCATCGCCGACATGGTCACGGGCGCAGTGCTCGAACCGGGCGAGCTCGAGACCGAGCGGGGCGTCATCCTCGAAGAGCTGGCCATGAACGACGACGACCCGACCGACGTCGTGCATGAGGAGTTCTCCCGGGTGGTGCTGTCCGGCAGCCCGCTGGGGCGGCCCATCGGCGGCACGCCGGCCACCATCCGGGCGGTGCCGCGCGACGCCGTCGCGGAGCACTACCGGTGGAACTACCGGCCCGAGACGCTGGTGGTGACGGCGGCCGGTGCGGTCGACCACGATGAGCTGTGCACGCTGACCGCCAGCGCCCTGGCTGCCGGCGGCTGGGCGCTGGACCGCGCGCGTGTGCCACGCGCGCGCCGCTCGAGCGCCCCGGAGGCCGGCATCGGCGTGGTGGGTGCCGAGGCCACCGTGCGCCGGCCCGTGGAGCAGGCGAACGTGATCCTCGGCTCGACCGGGCTGTGCGCCACGGACGAGCGGCGCTTCGCGCTGTCGGTGCTGAACGCCGCGCTCGGCGGGGGCATGTCCTCGCGGCTGTTCCAGGAGATCCGTGAGAAGCGCGGTCTGGCCTACTCGACCTACTCCTTCTCCTCCGGCTACGCCGACGCAGGCGTCTTCGGGCTCTATGCGGGGTGCGCGCCCGCCAAGGTCGACCAGGTCACCGCGCTGCTCGGCGAACAGCTTCAGCAGCTGGCCGAGGACGGACTGACCCGTGCCGAGCTCGAGCGCAGCATCGGCCAGCTGTCCGGAGGGCTCGTCCTGGGCCTGGAGGACACCGGGTCGAGGATGAGCAGGCTCGGCAAGGCCGAGCTGGTCAGCGGGGAGCTGCTCAGCATCGCCGACTCCCTCGAGCGGATCCGGGCGGTGACGCTGCAGGAGGTGCAGGTCCTTGCCCAGGACCTCGCCGCGCGGCCGCGGTCCGTGGTGCGCGTCGGCCCGATGGGCGACTGACCGCACCGGGCGCAGGGCCACGGCGGATAGGGTGGGGCCCGTGGAGACGACGAGGGTGGCGGTGCTCGGATCGAGCGGCCGCATGGGACGAACGGTGTGCGCGGCGGTCGAGGAGGCTGCGGGCCTTCAGCTGGTCGCCCGCGTCGACGACGGCGACGATCTTGCCGCGGTGCTGGCGGACGCCGGGGCCCAGGTCGCGGTGGACTTCACCGTCCCGGGGGTGACCGAGACCAACGTGCACACCCTGATCGACGCCGGTGTCCACGCAGTGGTCGGGGCCACGGGCTGGGACGAGGCGGCGCTGAGCCGGGTGCGTGCGCACCTCGACCGGGCCGGCGGCCGGGTGGGGGTGCTGATCGCCCCCAACTTCTCCCTCAGCGCCGTGCTGGCGATGACCTTCGCCGCCCGCGCCGCCCGCTACTTCGAGTCCGTCGAGGTCATCGAGCTGCACCACCCCGACAAGGTCGACGCGCCCAGCGGGACCGCGCGGCACACCGCGCAGGCGGTGGCAGCGGCGCGCAGGGCCGCAGGGATCGGCCCCTCGCCCGATGCCACCCAGACCGGCCAGGAGGCGCGCGGCGCGGACGTCGACGGGGTGCGCGTGCACGCCGTGCGGCTGCGCGGCCTGACCGCGCACGAGGAGATCTTGTTCGGCAACCCCGGCGAGCAGCTGACCATCCGCCAGGACTCCTTCGACCGTGTCTCCTTCATGCCCGGCGTGCTGCTCGGGGTGCGCGAGGTCGGACGCCGGCCCGGGCTGACCGTGGGCCTCGAGCACCTGCTGGACCTGTCCTGAGCCGCCTGCGCAAGGGCCTGGTCCCCGCGGCTGCTGTTACGGCGCTGCTGGCGCTGTACGCATGGGCGGTCGTCGGCCGTGGCCTCGCGCTGATCGGGACCCGAGAGCCGGCCGGTGTGCTGATCGGCGCCGCGGTGCTCGTGCTGCCCCTGCTGTGCATCGCCCTGATCGTGCGCGAGTGGCAGCTCGCCGCCGTCGTGCAGCGCATGGCTGACACCCTTGCCGATGCGGACCAGTTGCCGGTCGACGACCTGCCACGCTCCCCAGGGGGCCGCATCGACCGCACTGCCGCCGACGCCGCGTTCGCGCCGCTGCGCGAGGCCGCGGTCGCCGCGCCACAGGACTGGCGGGCCCGGTACAACCTGGCGTTCGCCTACGACGCGTCCGGGGACCGGCGCCGGGCGCGGGCCACCCTGCGCGAGGCGGCGGCCCTGTTCCGAGCCGCAGGCGGGGACGGCACCGCCCGCTGAGCGCAGCGGGCCGAGGATCAGCTCACAGGCGTGCGGACCAGCGTGACTCGCGGACCTCACGCGGACCCGCCGCCAGGGTCCGGACCCGGCCGTCGGCCCCCAGGCCGGCGCCGGCGAGGAAGCTCTCCCGCGCCGTGTCCTGCTCCATCACCCAGGTGGCGACCTCGTCCGCGCCGTCCTGGCGCAACCGGTCGACCGCCGCGGACAGGAGCCGGGAGCCGTGCCCGGAGCGCTGGGACCCCGGCAGCACCTCGAGGGCCACGATCTGCCCGGGGCCCACCGCCGCGAAGCCCACCAGGCGCGCCGCGTCCATGGCGACCAGCACGGCGAAGCCCGGCCCGGGCGGTGCGGTGATGGCCTCGGCCCACTGCGCGCGGATCCGGTCCGTGTCGAGCATGCCGAGCACGTCCTCGCCGAGCACGTCCGCGTGCGCAGCGCGCCACGCGGCGAGCTGGACGGCCGTGACCGCCTCGTCGTCCCCCGGGACGGCGGGGCGGACCGAGACGTCGGCCGTGTCGGTGAACAGCGCCATGGATGAGCTCCTGCGGTCGGGGGCGGTCTCCGGCCAGACTACCCGCGCCGGACAGCCCCCTAGGATTGGCGCATGACCGCCACGATCGACACCCAGTACGAGGACCTGCTGCGGCTGGTGCTGAGCACCGGAACCGCGAAGGCGGACCGCACCGGGACCGGGACGCGCAGCGTGTTCGGGCACCAGATGCGCTTCGACCTGTCCGCCGGCTTCCCGCTCGTGACCACCAAGCGGGTGCACCTGCGGTCCGTGGTCGGGGAGCTGCTGTGGTTCCTGCGCGGCGACTCCAACGTGCGCTGGCTGCAGGACAACGGCATCCGCATCTGGAACGAGTGGGCGGACGCGGACGGCGAGCTCGGGCCGGTGTACGGGGTGCAGTGGCGGTCCTGGCCCACCCCGGACGGGCGTCACGTCGACCAGATCGCCGGGGTCCTCGAGCAGCTGCGCGCCGACCCCGACTCGCGACGGCTGATCGTCTCGGCCTGGAACGTCGGCGAGCTGGACCGGATGGCGCTCGCCCCGTGCCACGCGTTCTTCCAGTTCTACGTGGCGGGCGGCAGGCTGTCCTGCCAGCTCTACCAGCGGTCCGCGGACCTCTTCCTCGGGGTGCCGTTCAACATCGCCAGCTATGCGCTGCTGACGCACATGGTCGCCCAGCAGGCCGACCTCGAGGTCGGTGACCTCGTGTGGACGGGCGGGGACTGCCACATCTACGAC
>JBQGOU010000252.1:2578-5136 GCA_052086865.1 Cellulomonadaceae bacterium | reverse complement strand
GATGCCGCCACATAGCGATCAAAGAACGCCGCCACTCAGCGTTCAGCTCCACACCCAGCAACTACCTAAGCCTTCGATTCCCGTAAGACTGTCCCGCAAAAATGCCCGGTGAAGGTGCCCTAAACGCTACAGTCGCCGCATGCTTGTCGGATACGCCCGCGTCTCAACCTCTGGGCAGGACCTCGCCGCGCAGCGGGACGGCCTCCACTCGCTCGGCGTCGATCCCGAGAACGTGCACGTCGACCACGGCATGACCGGAACGAACCGTGAACGCCCGGGGCTCCGCGAAGCGCTTGCCGCGGTCCGCAAAGGTGACGTCCTGGTCGTCACCGAGCTCGATCGCCTCGCAAGATCACTCCCCGACGCTCGTGATATCGCCGACGAGCTGACGCGCAAGGGCGTGACGTTGAACCTCGGAGGTTCCGTCTACGACCCAACCGATCCCGTTGGGCGACTGCTGTTCAACGTCCTCGGGATGGTCGCGGAGTTCGAAGCCGACCTCATCCATCCCCGCACGCGCGAGGGGATGGCGATCGCTAAGGCCGCGGGCAAGCTCCGCGGAAAGAAGCCCAAGCTCTCCGTCTCACAGGAGAAGCACCTGGTCGCGCTGCACCGTGCCGGCACGCACACCACGAGCGAAATCGCCGAGCTCTTCGGTGTCGCCCGCTCAACCGTGTACCGAGCGATCCAGCGCGGCGGAGCGAACCCACCCGCCGCCTGACGACACCGAGCGAAGCGAGAAGGACGACACCGAGCGAAGCTGCTCACATCGCTGGGCCCGAGCACGTCGCGGACAAAGGTGTCGGTGCTTCCCCGGGCTACCTCACCGCCGCACTGCACGCAGCCACCAACGTGACCCCATCGTGACGAGTGTGTCGCTGTGCGATTTGAACATCGCACAGCGACACACTAGACGAGATCGTAGTCTCAGGCGGGGAGCTTAGAGGCCAGGACGTCCAACTTCTCGATCGTGGGTTCGCTGAACAGTTTGCCGGCCAGAATCGCGGGTCACCCCCCCGTTACTTTCTTCGTAGCCGTTCAGGAGTCATTCTTGAAGGGTGTTGGCCTGCCGGGCCCGGCATGATTGCTGCCCCCAGTCGTTGATGATCCGGGGGTGTTGTCACCGGGTCCGGTTCGGCAGTGAGTGATCGCTGATAGGGGCTGGACCCGGTACTTCGCCGAGGCCGTTCGTAACGTGGATGCCGAGGCTCACCGCCCTGGTTCAGGCCGCGTCTCATGGACGGAGAAGCAGGTGGCAATCGAACGATACGAACAAGTTGATGTCTTCATCGGTGTCGATGTTGGCAAGGGCGAACACCACGCTGTTGCCCTGGACCGAGCCGGAGCGGTGCTCTACGACAAGGCACTCCCGAATGACGAAGCGCGACTCCGCGCGGTCATTGGCAGCCTGAAACGACATGGTCAAGTGCTCTTCGTCGTGGATCAGCCCGCAACGATCGGCGCCCTCCCGATCGCGGTCGCCCAAGCGGAGGACGTGCTCGTGGGGTTTCTCCCTGGGCTCGCGATGCGCCGTATCGCGGACCTGCACGCGGGTGAAGCGAAGACCGACGCTCGGGATGCGGCGATCATCGCGCAAGCCGCCCGGACCCTCCCTCATGCGCTGCGGTCGATCCAGGTCGCCGACGAGCAGGTTGCGGAGTTGTCGATGCTCTGCGGTTTCGATGACGACCTTGTCGGGCAAGCCACCGCGACGAGCAACCGGATCCGCGGGCTCCTCACCCAGATCCACCCCGCTCTGGAGCGGGTTCTCGGCCCGCACCTGGATCATCCGGCCGTGCTGGACCTGTTGCAGCGCTACCCGTCCCCGGCCGCGATGACAGCCGCGGGAACGACGCGGCTCGGCAACCGGCTCGTCAAGCTCGCACCCCGCATGGGACGCCATCTCGCGGAGCAGATCACCGCGGCGTTGAGCGAGCAAACGGTCGTCGTGGTCGGCACCAACGCGGCCTCGCTCGTGCTGCCGCGCCTCGCGGAACAGCTCGCGGCGCTACGCCGGCAGCGGGCCGAGATCGCCGTTGAGGTCGAACGCCTCGTGGAGGCGCACCCTCTTCAACCCGTCCTGACGAGCATGCCCGGAGTCGGCGTCAGGACCGCAGCCCGGCTCCTCACCGAGATCTCCGGCAAAGACTTCGCCACCGCCGGACACCTCGCCGCCTATGCCGGCCTCGCCCCGGTCACGCGACGCTCCGGATCCTCGATTCGCGGCGAGCATCCCTCCAGACGCGGAAACAAGATCCTGAAGCGAGCCTTGTTTCTCTCCGCCTTCGCCGCCCTTCGCGATCCCGTTTCCCGCGCCTACTACGACCGGAAGATCGCCCAGGGCAAACGCCACAACCAAGCCCTCATCGCTCTCGCCCGACGACGCTGTGACGTCCTCTACGCCATGCTCCGCGACGGCACCCTCTACGAATCACGATTCACCACGCCTGCCCTCGCCGCTTGACAAAGGACATAGGGGCAGGGCGGGCGGCCGCCCCCGCCGGCCGGGGCGCGGCGGCCCCCCCCCCCCCGCGACGCCGGGGCGGCCGCACGGCCCC